>DATFCC010000113.1:0-7323 GCA_035253505.1 Hyphomicrobiaceae bacterium | reverse complement strand
CTACGCGATCGCACGCGAGGCGTTCCTGGGCGGCAACGACACCATCCCGGTGCATGCCTACCCGTTCCGCATGACCAACGAGAACATGGCGCGGTTCTCGACGCACGAGGCCTATCCCTTCTGGCAGACCTTGAAGGAGGGGTACGACTACTTCGAGGTCACGCGCAGGCTGCCGACGATTGCCGTCTGCGACCGGCGCTACGTGGTGAACGTCGCCATGGCGCGCGGTGGCGATCCGATGCAGCTCGATCCTGAGCGTGCCTGCCCCGCTTTCCTGAAGCCCAGGCTCGAAGCGTTCACCCCGCGCCCCGGCGACAGGCTCGCTGAGGAGCGAATCGTCGTGCCGGGGCAGAAGATGCGCAGCCTCAGTGCATCCGCCGATGAAGGGACCACGCGGTCCGGCCTCCTCTCGACCGGCTCGGCCGGCCCACGTGCCGCCGGATCGGCATCCAACATGAGCCTGTACCCCGGCAGGTGAAAGCTGGGCAACAGCCTCCCCCGCGACGGCCGTTGCGATCGGCAGCAGGGGCGGCTGCGCTCGTCTTGGTGGTGCTGGCTGCGTTGACGGGTGCCGGATTGCTCGTCTGGCACAACCTCGCGCCCGATTGGGACGCGGTGCAGATCGAGGCCGAGCGCGCACGCAGGCTCGGCTACGCCGCCGCGGGAACGCCGCTGCCCGGCACGCCGGATCTCGCCGATCTGGCCGGCCGGCTGGCAGCCGCCAAAGTCTCCCTGGGAGCGCCCGTCTTCATCCGCATTTTCAAGCGCGAGTTCGAGCTCGAGCTCTGGCTGCTGCGGCAGGGGCGTTTCGAGCGCTTTGCCGTCTATCCCGTTTGCCGCTGGTCCGGCCGCCTCGGCTCGAAGCTCGCCGAGGGCGACGGCCAGACGCCGGAGGGCTTCTACACGGTCGACGCCAAGGCCTTGAACCCGAACAGCCGCTGGCATCGCTCCTTCAACCTGGGCTTTCCCAATGCCTTCGACCGTGCACATGGGCGCACGGGGTCTTTCATCATGGTACACGGCGGCTGCGCGTCGATCGGCTGCTTCGCCATGACCGACCCTGTGGTGGATGAGATCTGGCGGCTCGTCACCGCAGCCCTGAGCGGCGGACAGGCGCGTTTCCACGTCCATGTCTTTCCGTTCCGGATGACGGACGAGAACCTGGCGCAACGCTCCGCCAGCCCGTGGGCGCCGTTCTGGGCCGAGCTGAAGCGTGGCTACGACGCCTTCGAGAGCGTCCGTTTGCCGCCTCGCATCGCGGTATGCAATGGGCGTTATACTGTTACGCCGATTGGGGCTTTCCGCGATGTTGGCCATGAAATCGCCAATAGTTGCATAAACCTAACCGGCAACAGGGAGTGAGGCCGGGCGGATCGAACGTCTATGCTCGGCTCGCTGCGGGTACAACTCCCGCTCGTTCGAGGGCGCGCCTGGGGGCCTGCCTAAAGTCCGAACCACGACCAACGGCAGAAGGAACATGCGCGTGCGCTCTCTTGGTCATTGCCTTGTCATTCCTTGCGTGGCTGCGGCCGCCCTTGGCGGTCTTCCGGTGGTGGCCGCCGTGACCGAGAGTGCGGTCAGCCCGGACGTCCCCGCCGTGTCCCGATCCGAGCCGTCGAGCCCACCCGCGCCCGTCCCCGCCTATTCCGCCGCCGACCGCGAGAAGCGGCTCGCCGACAAAGGCCTGACAGCGGGCAGCCCGGTCATGATCCGCATCTTCAAGGAAGAGTCGGAGCTCGAGCTGTGGATGCAGAAGGACGGGCGCTTCGAGCTATTCGCCACCTATCCGATCTGCTTCTGGTCCGGACGGCTGGGACCCAAGCTGCGCGAGGGCGACCGGCAGGCGCCGGAGGGCTTCTACACCGTGAGCGCCGACCAGCTGAACGAGAAAGGCCGGCATCCGCGCTCCTTCGACATCGGCTATCCCAACACCCTCGACCGCTCGCTCGGGCGCACGGGATCGTACATTTTCGTGCACGGTGGCTGCACGTCCATTGGCTGTTTCGCCATGACCAACCCGATCATGGACGAGATCTATGCCCTGAGTGAGCGCGCCCTGCGCGAGGGCCAGGCCCAAGTCGACGTGCATGCCTTTCCCTTCCGCATGTCCGAGGCCAACATGGCCGCCCACGCCTCCAGCCAATGGCTGCCCTTCTGGCGCAACCTCAAGGAGGTCTACGACGCGTTCGAGAAGGACCACCTGCCTCCGCGCGTCTCCATCTGCGCTCAGAGGTACATCGTCCGGGCCGCCGGGACACCCGAGGCGCCGGTGGCGCCGCCCGACAATGGCGCGCCCACGGCGTTCGGCATTTGCGAGGACGCCATCGCCGGCCTCGTTCCCTTCGCGGGCGCAGAGGCGGAGCGCGCCGCGCGCCGGCACGTTCGCATCCACCGGGTAGTTTCCCGGGCGCGGAGCCGGCGCCTTGTCAAACGCAACGTCAGGGCCAACTACGCCGCGGCGCGGCGGGCGCGGATGGCTGCACACGCGCGTCGCATGGCGCACCAGTAGGGCCGGCGAGGTTCCAGGGCTCTCCCGCGGAAGACGGTGATCGACGCAACCCGTGATGGGCTCGCAGGTGGCGCGCCGGCGCCCCCTTGGCTAGGTTGAGGCCAGGCACCCGCCCCATCGGAGTTTCGGCCTTGACCAACCCGCGCAGCCTCTTCAGGGACGAGCACGAGCTCTTTCGCAAGACCGTCAAGGCCTTCATCGATCGCGAGATCGCGCCGCACTACGAGCAATGGGAGAAGCAGGGCCACGCCAGCCGCGAGGTGTGGCGCAAGGCCGGCGAGGCCGGCCTTCTTCTGACCGACGTTCCCGAGCAATACGGCGGCAGCGGCGCCGACTTCCTCTACAGCGCGGTCATGATCGAGGAGATGGCCAGCCGCGTCTACACGGCGCCGGGCTTCCGCCTGCATTCCGATATCGTCGCCCCCTACATCCTCAATTACGGCACCGAAGAGCAGAAGCGCGCGTGGCTGCCGAGGATGGCCAAGGGCGAGGTCATCACCGCCATTGCCATGACCGAGCCGGGCACGGGCAGCGACCTGCAGTCGATCCGCACCACGGCGCTGCGCAAGGGCAACGAGCTCGTCGTCAACGGCCAGAAGACCTTCATCACCAACGGCGGCATGGCCGATCTCGTCATCGTCGCCGCCAAGACCGATGCCGGCGCCGGCGCCAAGGGCATCACCCTGGTGCTGGTGGAAACCGACCGGCCGGGCTTCAAGCGTGGCCGCAATCTGAAGAAGATCGGCCAGAACGCGCAGGATACCGCCGAGTTGTTCTTCGAGGACGTGCACGTGCCGCCCTCCAATATCCTGGGCGAGGAGGGTCGCGGGTTCGCCTGCCTCATGAACCAGCTGCCGCGCGAGCGGCTGCTGGTCGCCATCGGCTCCGTCGCCATCATGGAAGCGGCGCTCGGATGGACGGTGGAGTACACGCGCGAGCGCAAGGCCTTCGGCAAGTCGCTCGCCGAGTTCCAGAACACGCGCTTCAAGCTGGCCGAGGTGAAGACCGAGGTGACGGTGGCGCGCGTCTTCCTCGACCATTGCATGGAGCTGTTCCTGGCCGGCGAGCTCGACGCGACGACGGCGGCCATGAGCAAGTGGTGGCTCACGGAGCTCGACAACAAGGTGCTCGACACCTGCCTGCAGCTCTTCGGCGGCTACGGCTATATGCTGGAGTACCCCATCGCGCGGGCCTACGCGGACGCCCGCGTGCACCGCATCTACGCCGGCACCACCGAGATCATGAAGGAGCTGGTGGCGCGGTCGCTGTGAGACGCCCCGTATGCCGTTAGCCTGTGCCTGCGAGGATGCGAGTGCGCCACGATCCGCCCGTCTGGCTGCGTATCGCCGCACAGGCACGTCTTGGTCCGTTTGAACGCTGACTTCCTGGACGGAGCCGACGCTATGCGACGCAGCCCGGTGGCAGCAGCCCTCGTTCTCTCGGTGCTCGGCGTGGCGGCAACCGTCGCCGCGCACGCAGCGCAAGTGGTGACCATCGATTCCAATCTCACGGTCACCGTCCGCCCCTCACCCAAGTACAAGATCGCGGCGCGCGCCTCCGTCGTCCTGCTCGCAGGCGGCAACGGCGTGCTCAACCTCAACAGCCAGGGCGATACGCGAGACGCACAGGGCAATTTCCTGGTGCGCTCCGTGCGTCTCTTCCTCAGCCGCCGCCTCAATGTGGCGCTGCTCGACGCTGAGCCCGCGTTTCCGGGCCCTGTCGGGTTGACCAATCACCGCCTCACGGCGGAGCATGCGGTTCACCTGGGAAACGTCATTGCGGTCGTGCGCAGGAAGTGGCCCGGCAAACCCGTGTGGCTCGTCGGCACGAGCAACGGAACGCTGTCCGCCGTCAATGCGGCTGCTCGCCTGAAAGCGGTCGGCGGAGTCGAGCGCAGCGCCGTCGCAGGCGGGACGGTGCCCTCGCGCGATGCCGTTCCCGACGGCCTCATCCTCACCTCGGCGGTAACGCAACCAGATCCCGGCGGCGAGATGGGAACGGTCCTGGGCCAAGACCCGAGCCTCGCCAGCATCACCATACCGACGCTTGTGATGTGGCACGAGAACGACACCTGCTCCCTCAGCCCGGCGAGCGCGGCGATGAGCGTGTACGATGGCCTCGTGGGTGTGCCGGCAGGCAAAAAGGCGTTCTGGATCATAAACGGCGGCCGGCCGAACATCGCGGTACATGCCTGCAGCGCCTTTGCACGCCACGGCTACAACGAGGCCGAGAGCGATGCAGTGAACGCCATCGGCAATTTCATACTCCTGACCCAACCTTGAGGCTGCCGAAACGCACGTGACCGGGCGGCAGAGGCGCGGCGGCCCTTGCCGCTTACGCGGCGCGCAATTCGAGGCGCGGGGCGGCCGGCGGCACGCGCGCGGGCTGGAACGTGAGGGCGATGGCGACGGCGCCAAGCCCGATGGCGAATGAGCCGATGTAGAGCCAGGCATAGCCGCCGTAGGCGTCGAAAACGTAGCCGCCGGCCCACGGCCCCAACGCCATGCCGAGGCTCGCCAGCATCGACACGGCGCCGAACATGGTGCCCATGATGCGCGCCCCGAATTGCTCGCGCACGAGCACGGCGTAGAGCGGCATGACGCCGCCGTAGGCGAGGCCGAAGACGACCGACAAGGCATAAAACTCGCCGAGCGCACCCACGAACAGGTAGGTGCCGACCGCCAGGGCCTGAACGATCAGGCCGGCGATCAGCGTCGGCTTGGCGCCGACGCGATCGGCGATGACGCCGAGGCCGATCCGCCCGCCCAGGCCGGAGAGGCCGGCGAGACTGAAGGCGCTGACTGCCAGCATCGGCGCGATGCCGCAAAGGGTGGCGTAGGAGACCATGTGGAAGAGCGGGCCTGAATGGGCCGCGCAGCAGGCGAAATGCGTGAGCGCGATGGCTGCGAATTGTGGTGAGCGCAGCGCCTGCGCGGCGCTCGGCGCCGGGGTATCGGGGGCGCCGGCGGCAGACGCTTGCACCGATCCCGGGGCGCCGGGCGCCTGCCGCACCAGCAGCGCCGCGGGCACCATCAAGGCCACCGCCGCCACACCGATGATGAGCATGGCCGTGCGCCAGTCCATCATGCCGAGCAGCCAGCCGGCGAGCGGCGAGATCGTCAGCGAGCCGATGCCGAGGCCGGCGGAGACCAGCGCGGCGGCGAGGTTGCGCCGGTGCTCGAGCCATGCCGTCGCCACCGCCACCATCGGCGCGTAGAAGCTGCCCGCCGCCGCCCCGATCAGCACGCCGAACAGCACCTGGAACTCGAGGAGGCTGCCGGCGCGGCTGGCGGCGATCAGGCCGGCGCCGAGCAGCAGGCTGCCCAGCAGCACGACGATGCGGGTGCCGAACCGGTCCGAAAGAGCACCCCACAGGAAGGCGGCGGCACCCATGCACAGGAAGTCGAGTGTGGCAGCCATCGATATGCCGCTGCGCGACCAGCCGGTGTCGGTGGCGATGGGTTGAAGGAAGACGGCAAGCGAGAAGATCGAACCCATGCCGATGCAGGTCATCAGCATGCCGGCGGCGACCACCACCCAGCCATAGGACCGCCCCATCGTTTCCTCCTCGCGCCGCGCCCGACATCGCCGGCACGTTCCATCGGCCACACCATGCCACGCGGCATGCCCGGAGTCAGTGCACGGGCGGCATGCAGGGACACATTGCTGACGCGCGTTGTCAGCGCGCACGGTGTGGTGCCATCCTTGCCTCGGCACGGCCCCAAATTGCTCCTATTGCCGCCCTGCGGGCGAAGGGAGGCACCACCAATGACGTTGCTGCCGAGGAGACCGCGGTCGGCCGGCGATGGTCTGTCGGCTACGGAGGCGGTCGGAACGGCCCAAAGAGAGGGCACATGAAGCCAGCAACCGCGCCCAGCGCTCTCAAGGTGCAGGCCGTGCTCGGGCCGGGCTTCGAGGTGCTCGAGTTCGAGGAGAGCACGCGCACCTCCCAGGATGCCGCCGCGGCCGTCGGCTGTACGGTGGCAGAGATCGCCAAATCGCTGATCTTCAAGTCAGCCGAGGGCCGGGCAGTGCTCGTCATTGCCTCCGGCGTCAACCGCGTCGACGAGAAGAAGGTTGCTGCGCTGCTGGGCCAGAAGATCGGTCGCGCCGACGCCGACTTCGTGCGCGACCGCACCGGCTATGCCATCGGCGGCGTCCCGCCCGTCGGTCACGCCAGCACGCCGATCGTGCTGATCGACACCGACCTGATGCAGTTCTCCCACGTGTGGGCTGCTGCGGGCACGCCCAACGCCGTCTTCAGGCTGACGCCGGACGACCTCGTCGGCCTGACGCAGGGCCGCGTCGCCGACCTGGCGAAGCGCTGAGCCGCCATGGAGCAGGTAGCCTGCCTCCATAGGCCACCAAGTCATCCGTCACGGCAGCAGATGCCGCCCTCGCAGGCCTGCGCCCTTCGTGCTCAATGCCACCAGCGCCCGTAATGGCCGTAGTGGTAGCGGCCGGGACAGCGGTGGCCGTAGCAACCATACCTGTGCCACCCGCCGTATCCGTGGTGCCACTTGCCGTGCCAGTGCCGGCGCCCGTACCAGCAATGACGGTGGCCGTAGTGCCAGTGGCAGTGACGGTGTCCGTAGCCGAACGTCACGGTTTCGACGGGCGTGCGCGCGGCGCCGAGGTCGACCGCCGCAGGTAGCCCGCCGGCCGGTGCCGCCTGGGATGGGGCGGTCGCGAGGCCCAGTCCGACAGCGAGGAGTCCGGACGAAAGAAGGAGCTTCATCCTCATTGCGCATCTCCGTTTGGGGGTGGACGGTTTCCCCGGCCCTGCGCTCCGCGAGGGGAGCGTCACGGATACG
>DATFCC010000112.1:0-7127 GCA_035253505.1 Hyphomicrobiaceae bacterium | reverse complement strand
TGTTCGATAAGGACGGGACCATCATCGACTACTGGCGAACCTGGGTGCCGATCAACCGCGAGGTCGCTCTTTACGCAGCGGACGGCGACGCGGTGCTCGCCGATGAGCTGCTGCGCATGGGCGGCCACGACCCCGTCACCGACCGTATCACGCCGGGCTCGCCGCTGGCCGCCGGCGACGTCCTCGATATAGCGAGTGCGTTCGCCGCCCACGGCCGGGTTCGCAGTGCCGGCGAGCTGGTTGCAGGCATCGAGCAAATTTTCCGGCACGGCGGTGCCCGGCATTCCGCCCTCGTCGCCGGAGCGCACGAGACGCTCGTGGAGCTCAAGCGGCGCGGCTTCCAGCTCGGCGTCGCCACCAACGACTCGATGGGAGGGCTCGAGGCCTCGCTCGCCGGCCACGATGTGCTGGGCCTCCTGGAGTTCGCCGCAGGATGCGATTCCGGCTTCGGCTCCAAGCCTGGGGCCGGCATGGTGTTCGGCTTCTGCGAGGCGGTCGCGTGCGAGGCTCTCGAAGTTGCGGTCGTCGGCGATGCCTTCCACGACCTTGCCATGGGCCGCGCCGCCACCGTGGGCCTCAACGTGGGCGTGCTGTCGGGAACGAGCGCCAGACGCGACCTGGAGCCCTTGGCCGATGTGATCGTCGACAGCGTCGCCGATCTGCCCGGGCGACCGGAATTCCGCCGCGCACCAGCGGCGAAAGGGGGCGCCTGAGCCCGCGCCTGCAAGCCGGAATGACAGGCCTTCGGGGCCCGTGTAGGCTTGCGCCATATTTCATAAGGGATGGAGCAAGCCAATGTCTGATGCCGCGGCCAACAAGGCCAGATTGCAAACACTCTATCGTCGCTGGCACGAGACCAGGGGAGGAGCCCTCGAGGAGCTGATCGGGGTTTTTGCCGACGACATCAGCTTCGGCTCACTTGCCCAGGGTGCCCCGCTTGCCACCTTCACCGCGCTGCGCGTGGGAAAGACACAGATGCGGTCCTATTTCGACGAACTGCTCTCGGGCTGGAGCATGAACCACTACACCGTCGACCATATGATCGCCGAGGGTGACCGGGTCGCGGTGGTGGGCTCCACCTCCTGGACCAGCAAACTCACGAAGAAGACGGTCGAGACCCCGAAGGTCGATGTCTGGCGGTTCCGGGACGGGCGCGCGGTGGAGTTCTACGAGTACTACGATACCGCCAAGCTGTACGCGGCCGCGCAGCCGTAGGGCGGGTCCCGGCCAAGCCTCAGATTATCCGGTGCGTCTTGCGCCGCGCTGCGATCCGGACCCTGGTCGGGTTAGCCCGGCATCGCCCGCTTGGCCGACGGCGGCTTGGACGCTGGCGGCAGGGCCGGTGGCGGCATGCTCGATGCCGGCGCCGCCGGCGCGGGCGCACCGTCGCCCCAGCACACGAGTGCGCTCGCCTGGCAGGTGTGCTCGTCGAACACGATGAAGTTCAGGAACAGCTCGCACTTCACGTCCTTCTTGCCGACGGTGTATTTCGTGATGCCCTTCTCCTTGGTCCAGGTCGCGATGTACTTGTCGAGCAGGTTCTTGGCGTCTCTCGTCGGCCCTTCCTTGCCGTAGTCATTGACGGAAAAGGCGAGCCGCTGGCACCCCGCCCAGGCCGGAGTGGCCGCCGACCAAATGGCCGCCGCGGTGGCGAGCGTGACGTACGCTGTCCTCAACATCTGAACCCCTCCCTCGATCGGCCCGTCGCCCCTAAACCCTTGAACCCTATAGCCGCAGGGGGCCGCGAATGCCTAGTGCAACTTGGATACGCGACAGGGCGCTCAGCGCGTTTCCACCAGCAAAAATGAAGGAATCGACGCCGGCGGCCGTCAGGGCGGCCTCCATCCTTCCTGGCCGGCCCGCGACGAGAACCTGCCGCGCCCCGGCGGACTTGAGCGCCGCCGCCGTCGCCTCGGCCAGCTCGGCGTAGACCGCGTCCGCGGCGCAGATGCACGCGATCTCGAGGCCGCTATCGGCGAACGCCTTGCCGGCCTGTCCAGAGGCATGGAGGTTGTCGCCGGCAACCGCCTCGATGCCGCCCGCGGCGAGGAAGTTCCTCGTCCAGGTCGCGCGCGCGGAATAGGAGGCGGGCTCGCCCAGGCAGGCAAGGAAAATCCGTGGAGGTTGGCCGGTCGCGGCGGCATGCGCGTCGGCGGCGTCGCGCAACAGCTCGAACGGTTCCGCCGGGCGGCGCAGCGGCAAGGCGGTGACCGAAGTGCCGCCCGCAATCACGGCCTCGGCGGATGGATGGGGCGCGACCTTGACGCCATCGTCGGCGAGCCGCGGGAATGCCGAGACGCCGGTCAGCTTCTCGCGCCCGGTGGCGACGGCCTCGGAGCGCGCCCGCGCCGTCTCGGCGATGCGGTCCTGGATGAACCCGCTCTCCAGCGCCGCGCCGATGCCGCCGCGGGCCTCGATCTCCTGGAATTCGGTCCAGGCGCTCTTCGCCATGTCCTCGGTCATCCTCTCGATGAACCAGGCGCCGTGGGCCGGGTCCATCACGCGGCCGAGCGAGCTTTCCTCCTGCAGCACGAGGTGCGTATTGCGCGCGATGCGCCGTGCGAACGGGTCCGGCTTGCCGAGAGCCCAGGTGTAGGGAAGCACCGTGATCGCGTCAGCGCCGCCGAGCGCGGCGCCGGTGCAGGCGATGGTGGTGCGGAGCATGTTCACCCACGGATCGCGCCGGGCCATCATGCGCTGCGAGGTGGCGGCCCACAGGTGCGTGGTGTCCGCCGCGTGGCTGGCGCCGCACGCGTCGGCCACGCGCTGCACGAGCTTCCGGGCAGCGCGCAGCTTGGCAATGGTGAGAAACAGGTCGGCGTCGGCGGATAGCGCCAGTCCGACTTTGGCGAGTGCATAGCGGGGGCGCAGGCCGGCGGTCTCGCAGGCGCGCAGATAGGCGACGAGTGTCGCCAGCATGACCGCCAGCTCCTGCGCCTCGCCTGCACCGGCATCGTGGTAGGGCCGCCCGTCCGCCAGCAGCGCGGCAACATGGCTCATCGTGCGGCAATCGTAGGCGAACTTGGCGGCGATCTCGCAAGAGCGCTGCGCTGGATAGTAGAGCGTGCCGTTGCGCGCCAGCGTGCCGAGCGGATCGTAATTGAAGGCGCCGCGGCGGTTGTTCTCGTTGATGCCGGCCCCACGCCAGATCTCGATCAGGCTGCCGGCCGCATCCATGGTGTTCTCGCGTGCATCGAGCGCGATTCCGCAGCCATCCAGGAACACCCCCTTCAGCGCGGTCGAGAGGCCGTCAGCGGAGTAGGGCAGGCCCCATTGGCCGGGGGCGGCTACCTGCAGCACGAGCGAGGTGGCGCCGCCTTCGAGGTCCTCCAGAATGGCGGCATTGGCGGCCTTTGGATCGGGTTCGGCGTGATGCTGGCGCACGTCCCAGCCGCCCGGGAAGTAGGCGGAGCGTGCGACGGCCTGCGCTCCGACGGCGGCATCGGAGCGCGCATAGAGGGGCTGCACGGCCAAGCCGTCGGCAGTGCGCGAAACGAGGCGCTGGTCGTAGTCGGCGCCCTTCAGGACCTTGGCGACCAGCCCAAGCCAAGTCTCACGAGAAGGCTGCTCGAACTCGGGGATCAGGGCGAGGTCGGTGTCGGACATCGGCTCTTCGGCTGCAGGCTGTTGCCCGCATATTGGTAGACGAACCAGCGCGGAATTGAATGCCCATTCTTTGCCAGGCGGCGCCGTGGACGCCGCAGCTCAGGCGATCCGCGCTCGTGCAGACGCACCCGTTCAGCTCAGGCGAAGGACACCCGGATGCGGCGGTTGAGCTTGCCCTTCTTCTCGATCTTGGTGACGACCACCCTGCCGATCTCGCCGGTACGCCGCACGTGCGTGCCGCCGCAGGGCTGCAGATCCACAGCACCGCCATCTCCGATGACGACGAGGCGCACCTTGCCCGCGCCCGTGGGCGGCTTTACCGACATGGTGCGCACGAGCTGCGGGTTGGCCTCGAGCTCGGCATCGCTGATCCAGCGCTCTGAGACGGGATGATCGGCGGCGATCAGCGCATTGAGGTCGCTGGTCAGCTTGTCCTTGTCGACGGCTGAGGCATCGCCGATGTCGAAGTCGAGGCGGCTGTCGTCCGGGTTGACCTGTCCGCCGGTGACCGGAAACTTCACGAGCGAGCACAGCAGGTGCAGCGTGGTGTGCATGCGCATGAGCGGGTAGCGGTTTTGCCAGTCCAACAGCACCCGCACCAACTGGCCCGGCTGTGGCCGCGCCGCTCCGTCGGGCGCGACGTGGACGATGGTCGTCTTGTCGGTATCGTACACCGTGGCGGCGATGGGGCAGGTGCTACCGTCGAACTCCAGGGCACCCCTGTCGCCCGGTTGCCCGCCTGCTGCTGCGTAGAACACCGTGCGATCGAGGACGATGCCTCCGCGCTCGTTCACCGACACCACCCGCGCCGTGCACTCGCGCAGATAGGCGTCGGCGCGATAGAGCTGTTCGGTCATGTGGCGGCTTCGACGAACATCTTTGGCAAGGGAGCGTGCTCCGTTGCCAGCCATTCGGGGGCCGGCAGGCCCTTCGACTTGAGGAAGCCCGGGTTGAACAGCTTCGACTGGTAGCGCGTGCCGTAGTCGCAAAGCAGCGTCACGATGGTATGGCCGGGGCCCATCTCCTTCGCCAGACGGATGGCTCCGGCCACGTTGACGCCGCTCGAGCCGCCCAGGCACAGCCCCTCCTCGGTCAGGAGCTGGAAGCACACCGCCACTGATTCCGCATCCGGGATCAGGTAGGCCCGATCCACCACGGCTCCCTCGATGTTCTTGGTGATCCGGCCCTGGCCGATGCCCTCGGTGATCGAGGACCCCTCCGCCTTCAGCACACCCGTCGTGTAGTAGCTGTAGAGCGCGGCGCCCGGCACGTCGGCGAGCGCGATCTGGATGTCCTTGCACTTGGCCTTGAGGCCGTCCGACACGCCCCCGAGCGTGCCCCCGGAGCCCACCGCCGATACGAAGCCGTCGACCTTGCCGTCCGTATCCGCCCAGATCTCGAGCGCGGTGGTCTCTATGTGCGCCCGGCGGTTCGCCGTGTTGTCCCACTGGTTGGCCCAGATCGCTCCGTTGGGCTCGGTCTTGGCCAGGGCCTCGGCCAGCCGCTGCGAATAATGCACGTAGCTGTTGGGGTTCTTGTAGGGGAGCGCCGGCACCTCCACGAGATGCGCGCCGAGCAGCCGCAATGCGTCTTTCTTTTCCTGGCTCTGCGTTTCCGGGATGACGATGACCGTGCGGAAGCCGAGCGCATTGCCGACGACGGTCAATCCGATGCCGGTGTTGCCGGCGGTGCCCTCGACCACGGTCCCGCCCGGACGCAGCGTGCCCCGCTTGATGGCATCCTGGATGATGAACAGGGCGGCGCGGTCCTTGACGGACTGGCCCGGGTTCATGAACTCGGCCTTGCCGAGGATGGTGCATCCCGTCTCCTCGGAGGCACGCTTCAGCTTGATCAGGGGCGTGCGGCCGACTGCGGCGGCCACGCCATTGGCGAAGGGCAAAGCCGGTCTCCTGTTCGTTCTGCTCCGACGTGGCGGCCAGCCTAAAGAGGGGGCCTGCGGGCTGCAAGTGACCGCACCGGAACGGAGCGCCGCTTAACGGCGATTTAACCGCGCGGCCGCATGCTGGCTGCACCCGCGAGACCGGGCGCGGCCCTCTTCCACCGAAGGATCGAGTACATGCGGATGTCACGCTTTGGCTTGGCCACGGCCGCGGTCGCGGCTGCCTGCTTGTCGGCTCCGGCCCTGGCCGACGGCCTCTACGGCGACTCGCTCAAGGAGCCCGAGGTGGTGATCGGCAGCCGCGGGTACTGCTATCTCCGCGCCGATACGGGTTACTCGTGGTCCGCCAATCCGGACGTGCGCTGGACCGTGAGGGACGCAGATCCCGGCAGCCCGACGTTCGGGCAGGTGCTCACCGATGCCGTGACCGGCGTCGGGATCGGCAACACCTGGCTCGTCGAGGGCGGCATCGGCTGCGCCTCCGGCTCGCGCGGCCTACGGGGCGATCTCATGCTTGGTTATCACGGCAAGCGCACCATCGACGGTGTTCCCGGACCGTGGAACGGCGCCGTGCTGCCGCCGACCGCCGATCCGCTGCACACCGGCGTCTCCAGCACGACGCTGATGGTCAACGGCTACTACGACATCCTTCAGTTCGGCCGCTTCACGCCCTATCTCGGTGCCGGCCTCGGCCTTGCCTACAACAAGACCGACGCGGTGTCGTTCACGGGGCCGGCGAACGTGATCTCCGGCGACAGCCGCTGGTCGCTGGCCTGGTCGCTGATGGCCGGCGTGGGCATCAGCCTCACCGAGCGCACCACTCTCGACATCGGCTACCGCTATCTCGACGTGGGCAGGGCCGAGTCCGGCACCATAGACAATCTGGGCAACGCCTTCCCCAAGGTGCGCATCGATGACCTGGCAGCGCACGAGTTCAAGATCGGTCTGCGGATGGCGTTCGGCGGCGGCGAGCCCTGCTGCAACATGAAGTGATCCGGGCTCGCGACAGCCAATCCCCGTGCTCCCAAAAACCCGGCCTCGAGCCGGGTTTTTCTGTTCCGGCGCGCATGCTCCGGCACATAGCACTATGCTTGAATTCCCCCTGCATCCTGCTACAAGCCCGGGCCAGGAGCCTTGGCTGTCGCCGCGCCGGGCTTGCGTCGATCCCATAGGTATGCCGCCACAGCAGCATGGGCTTGAAAACGCAGCACAATGCGGCCCGCGGGCGTGGCGGAATTGGCAGACGCGCTGGATTTAGGTTCCAGTGACGCAAGTCGTGGGGGTTCGAGTCCCTCCGCCCGCACCACATGAGGGGCGCGGAGGGTCGGCCAAGGGTAGAGATGGCATCGAGCGGACTATTCCGCTCCCGGGCGAGTACAGCGGTCGAGGCAGGACGTCATGCAGGTCAGCGAGTCATCCGTCACCGGTCTCAAGCGCGAGCTGAAGATCGTCGTCGGCCAGGGTGAGCTCACGCAGCGGTTCGCGACCCGCCTCGACGAGGTCAAGGATCAGGTTCAGCTCAAGGGCTTCCGCAAGGGCAAGGTGCCCATAGCGCACCTCAAGAAGCTGTACGGTCGCTCGGTGATGGCCGAGGTGCTGCAGCAGACCGTCGAGGAGTCGA
>DATFCC010000111.1:0-13621 GCA_035253505.1 Hyphomicrobiaceae bacterium | reverse complement strand
CGGTGGTCCTTCTCCGCGGCGTCGACCATATCCCGCTCGCCCTCGCCGTGGCGCCGGCCATCGTCGTCATCGCCGCGCAGATCACGGCGTCGCTGGCGTGGATCACCGTGTCAGGCGAGGACGCACCGGAGCTGATCGCCGCGGCCCCGGTCAGCCGCGAGCGCGTCGAGATGGCCAAGGTCACCGCCGTGGGGCTTCCGGTGCTGGCTGTCCTCGCCCTTCCAATCGCCGGGCTTGCGCTGCTCTCGCCGTTCGCGGCCGTGATGGTCGCCCTGTTCGCTGCAGCAGCCAGCATATCGACGGCGCTGCTGAACCTGTGGCATCCGATGCCCGGCAACCGTCGCGGCATGCTACGCCGGCACTCGCAATCGAAGGTGATGGCGCTCCTGGAGCATCTGCTGGCCATGCTGTGGGCGGTGGCGACAGTGCTCGGCCTCGTCGGCTCCGCGTGGGCGCTGGTGCCGATCGGACTGGCAAACATGGTTCTGTTGTTCTGCAGACCGCGTCGCGGCCGCCGCCGGCTCGCCTGGAAAGGCGCCTCGGTGCCCGCCACGGTCGTCGCAGACGCACCGCGCTGAGCGATTAGCCGCGCATTCGTCGTTGGATGATCTACTCGGCCGCCTGCGCGCGGCCCTCGAGCGGCAGCCCCATCTCCGTCCACAGCGTGGCCAGTGATGCCACGAGATAATCTATGTCGGCGTCGGAATGGAGGGGTGTCGGCGTCAGGCGAAGCCGCTCGGTGCCGCGGGACACCGTCGGATAGTTGATCGGCTGCACGTAGATGGCGAAGCGCTCGAGCAGGGTGTCGGTGACGCGCTTGGTGAGGACCGGGTCGCCGACCAGGATAGGGACGATGTGGCTCGGGTTGTCCATCACCGGGAGACCGGCCGCGAGCAGCCTGCCCTTCAGAGCGCAGACCCGGTCCTGATGCCGCTCGCGCTCGCTGCTGCTCACCTTCAGGTGGCGGATGCTGGCGACCGCGCCCGCCGCAATCGCCGGCGCCAGCGAAGTGGTGAAAATGAAGCCCGGCGCGTAGGAACGGATCGCGTCGCAGAGGTCGGCGCTGGCAGCGATATAGCCGCCCATGATGCCGAACCCTTTGGCAAGGGTGCCGTTGATGACGTCCACGCGCGACATCACGCGGTCGCGCTCGGCGAGGCCGCCGCCGCGCGGGCCGTAGAGGCCGACCGCATGCACCTCGTCGAGATAGGTCAGCGCGCCATAGTCCCGCGCGAGGTCGCAGACAGCGCCGATCGGCGCCATCACGCCGTCCATCGAATAGACGGACTCGAAGGCGACGATCTTGGGCGCGTCACGCGGCGCCTGCCGCAGCTTGGACTCCAGGTCGGCCAGGTCGTTGTTGCGCCAAATGCGCTTGGGCGCGCCGCCGTTGCGGATGCCGGCGATCATCGAGGCGTGGTTCTTCTCGTCGGAGAAAACGATGCAGCCGGGCAGCAGCTTCTGCAGGGTGGCGAGCGTGGTGTCGTTGGCGACATAGGCCGACGTGAAGACGAGCGCCGCCGCCTTGCCGTGGAGGTCCGCCAGCTCGCGTTCCAACTCGACATGATAATGGCACGTGCCGGAAATGTTGCGCGTGCCGCCGGAACCCGCGCCCGCGCTATCGAGCGCATCATGCATGGCGGCCAGGACGGCGGGATGCTGGCCCATGCCCAGATAGTCGTTGGAGCACCACACGGTGATCGGCCGCAGCCCGGCGGGACTGTAGTGGCGCGCGGCCGGAAAGCTGCCGCGATCACGCCGGATGTCGGCAAACACCCGGTATCGGCCTTCGGCCTTGAGCGCGGCGAGCGCCTCCGCGAACGCGTTTGCGTAATCCATGCCACCAACCCTCACGCATGCCGAAGCGCCGCCGCCCACGTGCTCCGGCGGGTCGATCCATCGCCGATCGCTCCCTTAGAGCCATTCTAGACGAGGTGGCGTCACCCGGAAGCCCCCGCGCTTTGTCGCACGGCGACGCATCACCAAGACTTGATCGCGATCAATCCGGCAGAGCTGACCTGCGAGCAGGGGCGGCGGCCGGCGGGCAGTTTGCCGGTGCTGCCCCTTTTCGACGTTCGAGGCGTGTGCTCAATTCTGGACAGCTTGGCGCGTGCAGGCGGCGAGAACGGGAGGTGTGGCGCATGAAAGCCGCTGTGCTGGCAGCCAAGGGCGTGGAGGTCCGTGAAGTCCCAAAACCGGAGCCGGCGGCCAACCAGGTGCTGGTGCGCGTGCGTGCCGCGGGATTGAACCGGGCCGACCTCATCATGGCATCCGGCCGCATGCATGGCAGCGCCGGCGGCCCGGGGACGGTGCTGGGCCTGGAGTTCTCCGGCGAAGTGGAGGCCGTCGGCAGCGCCGTCAAGAACGTCCGGCCGGGCGACCGCGTCATGGCCTCCGGAAACGGCGGCTACGCCGAGTATGCCGTCACCGATTGGGGGCGTGTCGCCTCCATCCCCGCCAACAACATGAGCTACGAGCAGGCGGCCACGCTGCCCGTCGCCTTGCAGACCATGCATAACGCCGTCGTCACGGCCGGGCGGCTGAAGCCGGGCGAGACCGTGCTGATCCAGGGCGCCAGCTCCGGCGTGGGGCTGATGGGCATGCAGATTGCCAAGCTCAAGGGCGCCCGCCTGGTGATGGGCAGCTCGACCAACGCCAGGCGCCGCGATCGTCTGAAGGAGCACGGCGCCGATCTCGCCATCGACACCACCGACAAGGCCTGGGCCGACGAGGTGCTGAAGGCGACGGACGGCAAGGGTGTCGACCTGATTGTCGACCAGGTATCGGCCAGCGTTGCCAACGAGAACCTGCGGGCCGCAGCCGTTCTCGGGCGCATCGTCAACGTCGGCCGGCTCGGCGGCTTCAAGGGCGAGTTCGACTTCGACCTGCATGCGATGAAGCGTATCGACTATATCGGAGTGACCTTCCGCACGCGCTCGGTCGAGGAGGTCCGCGAGATCAACCGTCTGGTCCGCGCCGATTTATGGGAGGCGGTGGAAAGCGGCAAGCTGGCGCTGCCGATCGACCGTACATTCCCCCTCGAACAGGCTGCCGATGCGCTGGCGCACATGCGTGCCAATGCACACTTCGGCAAGATCGTGCTTACCATCTGACTGCAATCGCCCGCTCGGAGGCAACTCATGACGTCTGCGCCAAAGGGACCGCTGTCCCGCTTCAAGGTGATCGATCTGACGCGCGCGCGCGCCGGCCCGACCGCGGCTCGTCACTTCGCCGACTGGGGCGCCGACGTGATCAAGGTCGAGATGCCGCACGACGCGAGCGGCGAGGACGTGATGGGCGGCAACCGGCACGGCCCGGATTTCTTCAACCTGCACCGCAACAAGCGCAGCATCACGCTCAACCTGAAAATGAAGGAAGGGGTGGACGTCCTCAAGAAGCTTGCGGCCAAGGCCGACGTGCTGATCGAGAACTACCGTCCCGACGTGAAGCACCGCCTCGGCTTCGACTACGAGACACTGCGCAAAATCAATCCGCGGCTCGTCTATGTCAGTCTGTCGGGGTTCGGCCAGGACGGCCCCTACGGCAACCGGCCAGGCTTCGACCAGATCGCGCAGGGCATGGGCGGGCTGATGTCGATCACCGGCCTGCCGGGCCAGGGACCGGTGCGCGTCGGCATTCCGATCGCCGACCTGTCGAGCGGCAACTACGCCGCCATGGGCGCCCTGATCGCGCTGCTCGAACGCGACATCTCCGGCGAAGGGCAGTGGGTGCAGACCTCGCTCCTCCAGGCGCAGATCTCGATGCTGGACTTCCAGGCTGCCCGCTGGATCGTGTCGCGCGAGGTGCCCGGGCAGGCCGGCAACGATCACCCGACCTCGATTCCCACCGGCGTGTTCCCCACCAGCGACGGGCACATCAACATAGCCGCGTCGGGCGCGCACATCTTTGCCCGCTTCTGCAAGTGCATCGGTGCAGAGAAGCTGCTCGCGGACCCGGAGTTCAAGACCGGCGAGTTGCGTTCGAAGAACCGCAAGCGCCTCAACGCCGAGCTGGCCGAGTATACACGGCGCTACAAGAGCGGTGAGCTCGTCGAGAAGCTGAATGCGGCCAGCGTGCCGTCGGGACCCATCTATTCCATCGACCAGATGTTCGCGGACCCGCAGGTGAAGCACGTCGGCATGGCGCTGCCGATGCAGCACCCGACCAAGGGCAAGGTCGCGATCGTCAACCAGGCCGTCAGCCTGTCGCGCACCCCCGCCGTGATCGACCGCCCCACGCCCGAGCTCGGGGCGCATACCAGCGAGGTGCTGGGCGAGCTCGGCTACAGCAAGGGCGACATCGAGGCACTGCGCAAGAGCAAGGCGATCTGACAGGCAGGTCGCAGATTCGGCTGCTGTCAGTTGGTCCGGGCCGACTGCCCGTTCGTGCGCCGCCGCGCCTGCTGGTCGAAGAACAGGACCTGGCTGATGATCGCCTTGACCGCGTCCTCGCGAAACGGCTTGGTGATGAGGAAAGTCGGCTCCGGCCGCTCGCCAGTCATGAGCCTCTCCGGGTACGCGGTAATGAACACGACCGGTACCGTGAAGGCGCCGAGGATGTCGTTGACCGCGTCGAGGCCGGAGCTTCCGTCGGCGAGACGGATATCGGCGAGCACGAGACCGGGCTTCTGCAAAGCCGCGGCCTTCAGCGCGTCCTTGTGGGTGCGGGCGACCGAGGTGACGCGATGCCCTAGATCGCGCAGCATGCGCTCGAGATCCATGGCGATCAGCGGCTCGTCCTCGATGATCAGCACCTCGGTTGCGATCTGCCGGCCGATTTCCTTGCTGGCCTGCTCGAGCAGGGCGTTGATGCGACCCTCCGACACTTCGAGGATCTGGGCCGCCTCGTCCCGGTCGAACTCCTCAACCGAGACGAGGAGGAAAGCCTCTCGCGCCTGCTGCGGCAGCGCGGCCAGCGACCGGGCGGCGGTGGCACCAATCTCCTCGGCCTGGGCGGCCGGGTCCTCGATGCGCGTGGTGAACGCGCTGAGGAAGCACTGATAGAGGCCGATGCGGGGCGGCAGATCGGGGAAGATCGAGGCGTCGGCAACGACTGCCTCGAGCAGCCGGGCGACGGCCGCGTCCCCGGCGCGCTGGCTACCCGTCAAGAGGCGCGCGAAGCGCCGGAGGTTGGGCAAATGCGGGGCGATTTGCTCTGCTAGCACCATGGCGCACGAACGCTCGCTTCTGCTTGTGGCTCAGATCGGAGGAGCGCCTCGATACCCGCGTGGAGGCCGCATCATTCTTGGCGGATGGCCATCGTCGTGCAGTATGTAAGGTCTTCGTGGCCAAAGCAAAGGGCAGGATGGGCAAGCGAGGCAAGTCCGGCAAGTCCGAAAGCGGCAACTCCACCGCTCCGGACAAGGAGCCGCAGCAGGATGTTCCCTTTGAGATCCGCGACCCCATCGGCCGCCAGCTTCGGAGCATGTTCGATGAGATCGTCGAGCAGCCAATGCCGGATAAACTGCGCCGGCTGCTTGAGGAACTTGCGCGGAAGACCCCGAAGGATTGACACCGCGCACCGCGCCCCGCCCCAGTCTGGCTCGCCCACTTCTGCGGCAGATGCCCGAGCATATGCCGGCCCGTTAACCTTCTGCCCGGCGAACCCTCAGAAATATCTTCAACCTGCGGGAACCCCTCACGCCGGGGCGCGTTTTCTGGTCGACAGGCGCGCAGACCCCCCTTCTGCTTCCCTCACGCGCCGGTCGCGCTTGACCCGCGGTTCCCCCAAGCCGCGGGTCGTTTCTTGTCCGGTGTCCGGCAGGGGCCGCCCCATGCAATCGGATGCTGGAACCTCGAACCCCGCCCTCACGTTCGGCCTGCTGGAGCCCTTTCTTGCCATCTCCTTAGCGTAAGCGGGACGTTAATGCGTTCTTGAGATAGTCTGCAGCAGCAGCATCGTAGCAGCGTATCGGAGCCCCCAATGGCCCCTCGGCCGAACTGGAAAGGCTATCTCAAGCTTTCCCTCGTTTCCTGTCCCGTGGCCCTCTACCCCGCGACCACCACCTCGGAGCGCGTGTCGTTCCGAACCCTCAACCGCGAGACCGGCAACCGTGTCCGGCGGCAGTTCGTCGACGAGCAGACCGGCGAGCCGGTGCAGTCCGAGGACCAGGCCAAAGGCTACGAGGTGGGCAAGGGCGAATACATCCTGATCGAGGACGACGAGCTCAAGGCCGTCCAGATCGAGAGCAATCACACCATCGATATCGAGCGTTTCGTTCCCGCCTCCGAGATCGACGGCCTCTACCTCGACACCCCCTACTTCCTGGCACCCACCGACCGGGTCGGCGAGGAAGCGTTCGCCGTCATTCGTGAGGCCATGCGTGCCGAGAAGAAGGTCGGGCTGGCACGCGCAGTGCTGTTCCGCCGCGAGCGCGTCCTCAAGCTAGAGCCACGCGGCAAAGGCATCGCCGCCACCAGCCTGCATTTCGCCAACGAGGTGCACGCCTCCGACACCTATTTCGAGGAGATCCCCGACGTAGAGCTGCCAAAGGAGATGCTGGAGCTCGCCAAGCACATCATCGACAAGATGTCGGGCAAGTTCGAGCCGGAGCAGTTCGAGGATCGCTACGAGAACGCGCTGATCGAGCTCATCCGGTCCAAGCAGAAGGGACTGCCGATCAAGCCGCAGCCGACGCACCGGCAGACCAACGTGATCAACCTGATGGACGCCCTGCGCCGCAGCGTCGAGAGCGAATCCAAGAGCGCCGCCGCCAAGTCGAGCCCCGCCAAGGCCGAAACCAAAAGGGCCGAGGGCAAGGGCGACAAGCAGGCCAAGGGTGCACGCAGGGGCAAGGCGCGCCTGAAGAAGGCGGGGTGACGCGGCGGTCATGGCCACCTCGGGACTGCGCGAGTACGCCCGCAAGCGCAATTTCACGCGCACCGCCGAGCCGCGCGGCAAGCTGTCCCGCAAGACCGGCCACCTGTTTGTCGTGCAGAAGCACGCAGCCCGCCGCCTGCACTACGATTTGCGCCTCGAACTCGACGGCGCCCTGAAGAGCTGGGCCGTCACCAGGGGCCCGAGCCTGTCGCCCGAGGACAAGCGCCTGGCGGTGCAGGTCGAGGACCACCCGCTCGACTATGCCGAGTTCGAGGGGCGGATTCCCGAAGGCGAGTACGGCGCTGGCGGCATCATCGTCTGGGACCGCGGTCAATGGGTGCCCGTCGGCGACCCGCGCGAGGCCCTGGCAAAGGGCCACCTCGAATTCGAGTTGAAGGGGACCAAGCTCAAGGGCCGCTGGCATCTCGTGCACATGAAGGGGCGCGACAAGGGCGGCAAGCCGAACTGGCTGCTCATCAAGGCGGACGACGAATTTGCAACGCAAGCGCGCGATACGCGCCTCCTCGACGATAAGCCGCGCTCGGTGAAAACCGGCCGCACCGTGGAGGAGGTGGCGGCAGGCAAGGTCAAGATTCGCCGCAAGCGCGGTGCCAAATCCGAAGCAACCGAAGGCGCGACGGATGGCCGGTCGCGGCCAGGCGAGCCCGTCTCCGCCGCAGAGGATGCCGGCGCTCGCGTCCTGTCCCCGCCGAAGCGTGCCAGGCCGGGGCATCTCCCATCCTTCATCGAGCCGCAACTGGCGTCGCTCGCCGAGCGCCCGCCGCCCGGCGCGGCGTGGGTGCATGAGATCAAGTTCGACGGCTACCGACTGCTCGCCCGCGTGGATCGCGGACGCGTAACGCTCAAGACCCGCAGCGGGCTCGACTGGAGCTCCAAGTTCCCGTCCGTGAAGAAGGCGCTCGAGTCGCTGCCCGTTGTCACCGCACTTCTCGACGGGGAAGTCGTGGTGGAGACGGAAGCCGGCACGCCGGACTTCGGCGCCCTGCAGGCCGACTTGAGCGAGGGCCGCAGCGATCGGTTCCGGTACTATCTCTTCGACCTCCTTCATCTCGACGGCAGCGACCTGACCCCCGCCGCCCTCATCGATCGCAAGGCCGTGCTGGCGCGGCTCATCAAGGGCCGATCCGACGGCGTGCTGAAGTATAGCGAACATTTCACCGAGCGCGGCGATGTCGTGCTGCGGCACGCCTGCCGCCTTAGTCTGGAGGGCATCGTCTCCAAGCTCGGCAATGCGCCCTATCGCTCGGGCCGCTCCAAGAGCTGGCTCAAGTCGAAATGCGTCGACAGCGACGAGTTCGTCATCGTCGGCTACGTCCCTTCGACTACGCAGCGACGGATGATCGGCGCGCTGGCGCTCGGCTACCACGACAAGGGCAAGCTCATCTACGCCGGGCGGGTCGGTTCAGGCTTCTCGACCGCCGTCGCTGAAGACCTGTGGCAGCGGCTGGAGACGCTGCGCACCGATGCGCCGCCGCTGGCCGTGCCGCCTCCGGCCGAGGCGCGCCGGAATGTGCGCTGGGTAAAGCCATCCCTGGTCGCCGAGGTGGAGCTGCGCGGGTGGACCGCCGATGGCATCCTGCGCCATTCCGTATTCAAGGGGCTTCGGCAGGACAAGCGGGCGGCAGAGGTCGCACCGGAGAAACCGGTCATGAAGGCAAGATCCCGCAAGCCCTCGGCGAAGCCGGCACCAGCTGTCGGCGCCTCGCCGCTTCCCGTTCCCCTTACCCATCCCGATCGCGTGCTGTGGCCGGACGCCGGCGTGACCAAGCAGGGCCTTGCCGAGTTCTACGCCGAGATCTGGCCGTGGATCGCCCCGCACGTGTCCGGCCGGCCGCTGGCCCTCGTACGCTGTCCCGGCGGCATTTCGCAAACCTGCTTCTTCCAGAAGCACGCCTGGGCCGGCATCAGCGAGCATGTGATCCGCAGCTCCGATCCGGAGGACGGCGAGGAGTTGCTGGCAATCCATAACGTCGAAGGGCTGCTCGCTCTCACCCAGGCCTCGGTGCTCGAGATCCACGTCTGGGGTGCGACGCTGCGGGACATCGAGCGCCCCGATGGCATCACGTTCGATCTGGACCCCGCGCCGGAGGTGGCCTGGACCGACGTCGTTTCCGCCGCCTTCGAGGTGCGCGACCGCTTGATGGGCCTCGGCCTCGACAGCTTTGTGAAGACGACCGGCGGCAAGGGCCTGCACGTTTTTGCACCCCTTACACCCGATGCAGAGTGGGGTGCGGTCAAGGAGTTTACGCACCGCGTGGCGCTGGCCATGGCCAAGGACAGCCCGGACCGGTACCTGGCCGTTGCCTCCAAGAAGGCCCGTCGGCGCCGCATCTTCGTCGATTACCTGCGCAACGGCCGCGGTGCCACCGCGGTGGCAGCCTATTCCACGCGGGCGCGTGCCGGCGCCGCCGTGTCCACGCCACTGGCCTGGGAGGAGTTGGGGCCGGAAATGCGCCCCGACCGCTTCACCATCCAGAACCTGCGCAACCGCCTGGCGCACATCGAGGATCCGTGGCGGGACCTGCGCAAGGCCGCGCGCCGCCTGCCGCGCTGACGCCCGTGGGCGAGATTGCCGCACCCCGCTCGCGGAAACCGGGGAACCTCGACCGCTGCCAATGGGTTGAGCTTGGACACGCGGTCTACAAAGGAGTCGGCGGAATGGCTCATGAAGACAAGAGCCAGGGAACTGGAAGCCAGGGAACTGGGACATTGCGGGGTTTCGCCAGCATGGCGCAGGAGAAGCAGCGCGAGATCGCCCGGAAGGGCGGGGCCAATGTGCCCCATGAAAAACGCAGCTTCGCGCAGAACCGGGAGCTCGCCGCGGAGGCAGGCCGCAAGGGCGGCCGCGCGGTCAAGCCTCAGCATCGCAGCTTCGCCCAGAATCGTGCACTTGCGGCCGAAGCAGGGCGCAAGGGTGGCCAGACGTCGCAGAGCCGGCGCTCAAGCCACTCCGCTGATCAGCCCGCCTCCGGCGGCCGGTCCGAGGGGACGGGTGTCCGCTAACGCCGCCAGCACGGCCGGGCCTCGCTGACGTTGACGTTGGTATGGGCGGCGGCAATCCCGCCTACGCCTCCGCATCACTCCTCTTGTGCTCACGCACCGGGGCTGCTGCACTGCGGCTCCCGGTTGGCCAAAGCACCGGGAAGCCACGGAGGAAGCACACATGGCGGTCACACTCTTCATGGTGCGCGCGACCATCACCAAGGAAAAGGAAGCGGCGTTCAATAAATGGTACAACGAGGAGCACGTGCCCCAGGTCCTGCAGTTCAACGGCGCCGTGAGTGGCCGCCGCTACAGGAAAATCCTGGGTGAGGACAAATTCCAGTTCATGGCCATGTACGAGTTCGCCAACGAAGCCGCCTTCAAGCGCTTCCAGGAATCCGATCACTTGAAGGCGCTGGTGAAAGACTACGATGCGAACTTCGGCGGCAGCTCGGACAGGGAGCGTTCCGCCTACGTCCAGATCTGGCCCTGAAGGGGGCTCACGCCTTCGCACCCAGCCTGCCCGACCCGAGCGCCGGGTGCGCGTCCGGATCGAGGGGCCAGCGCGCCCTGGCCGCCACGTCGAGGCCATCGGTCCACCCGCGTGCCAGCCGTTCCGCACCCGCCCAGGCCACCATGGCGGCGTTGTCGGTGCACAGCCGCGCCGGCGGCACGTGCACCTCGCAGCCCGCCCGCGTCGCAGCGCCGGCCAACGCCGATCGCAAATACTGGTTTGCGGCCACACCGCCGGCGACGACCAGATGCTTGTGCCCTGCCGCTCCCAGCCCGTCGCCCGCGATCTCGAGGGCACGAGCTACCCGGTCGGCGGCCGCATCGCATGCGGCAGCCTCGAAGGCTGCGCAGATGTCGGCCACGTCCTGGTCCGCGAGCGGGGCCAGCGATTGCGCGAGATGCCGGACCGCCGTCTTCAGGCCGGCGAATGAAAAGTGCGGCTCGGCGCGGCCGAGCATCGGTCGTGGCAGCGTGAAGCGGTGCCGATTGCCGCCACGCGCAGCCTGCTCCACCGCTGGGCCGCCGGGCAAGCCCAGCCCGAGGAGCTTGGCGGTCTTGTCGAAGGCCTCGCCCAGAGCGTCGTCGATCGTCGTGCCGAGCCGGCGATAGCGCCCGACATCCTCCACGAGGAGCGATTGCGTGTGCCCGCCCGAGACCAGCAGCAGCAGGTAGGGCGGCCGCAGCCCTTCCGTGAGACCGACGGTCAGGGCATGCGCCTCCAGGTGGTTGACCGCCACCAGCGCGAGATTGTTAACGAGGGCGATGGCCTTGGCCATGGTCACACCGACGAGAAGCCCGCCGATCAGACCTGGCCCCGCCGTGACCGCCACCGCATCGAGACGCGGCAGCGCTATCGCCGCCTCGCGCATCGCCTGCGCGATAATCCCATCCAGGCATTCGGCGTGTGCGCGCGCGGCCAGCTCCGGCACCACGCCGCCGTAGCGGCGATGCTGCTCCCACTGGGCGCGCACGACGTCGGCGAGAATCCGCCCCCGGCCGTCGGCGCCGCGTGCGACAACGGCTGCTGCGGTCTCGTCGCAGCTCGTCTCGATGCCGAGCACAAGGGTCTCGCGCATGTGCGTTGACGGCGTCATGGGGCCAGGGCCTTGTTTACACCCTGCCTTGCTCGGGAGCATAAACGCTAGGTGATGGGCAACCGCCTACATCGCTGAAACCGCGGTTGCAAGCCGGGGAACCGCCAGGAGCGCCCAAGCTGTGAAAGTTCGCATCGGCACGCGGGGATCGCCGCTGGCGCTCGCGCAGGCGCGCGAGGTGAGCGATCGCCTGGACGCGGCCCACGGCAAGGGGGTGCACCAGCTGGAGGTGCGGGTGATCAGGACCTCCGGCGACCGGATCCAGGATCGGCCGTTGGCGGAGGTGGGCGGCAAGGGGTTGTTCACCAAGGAGATCGAGGAGGCGCTGCTGGCCGGCGAGATCGACCTCGCCGTGCACTCCATGAAGGATATGCCCACGGTGCTGCCTGCCGGGTTGGCGTTGGCGTGCTTTCTGCCGCGCGAGGACGTTCGCGACGCCTTCATCAGCACTAAGGCTGCTGCACTTGCAGGGTTGCCTGCGGGCGCTGTCGTGGGAACGTCGTCGCTGCGCCGGCAGGCGCAGGTGAAACGGTTGCGCCCGGACCTCGCCGTCGTTCCCCTGCGCGGCAACGTCGACACGCGTCTGCGCAGGATCGAGGAGGGGGCGGTGGATGCAACGCTGCTTGCGTGCGCGGGCTTGAAGCGCCTCGGCCTGGAGAGCCGCATCACCGCCGCGATATCGCCGGACGACATGCTGCCGGCCGTGGCGCAGGGAGCGATCGGTATCGAGATACGCGCGGACGACGCCGATGCCGCGCACCTGTTGGCGCCCGTCAATGATCAACCGACGGCGCTCGCCGTGGCGGTGGAGCGTGCCTTTCTCGCCAGGCTCGACGGGTCATGCCGCACGCCCATTGCCGGCCTCGCCGAGCTCGTGTCTGCCGACCGGCTGCTGTTCCGCGGCATGATCCTGTCGCCCGACGGGCGCCAGTGCTACAGCGCCCGGCGCGAGGGGCCGCCGCAGACCGGCATCGCCATGGCCGAGGATGCGGCCGCCGAGCTGCTGGCGGCTGCCGGTCCGGATTTCCTCGCCGCCCTCTCCTGATGCGCCTGCTGGTAACAAGACCCGAGCCCGACGCCTTGAAGCTCAGGGCCGCGCTGGAGGAGCACGAGCATGAGGCGACCGTGGAGCCGCTGCTCAACGTCTCCTACGACGATGCCGAGGGGTTCGATCTCGATGGTGTGCAGGCCCTGATCGCCACCAGCCGTCACGGCGTGCGCGCCTTGAAGCTGCACCCGCTGCGGGAGGCCGCGCGCAAGCTGCCGCTCTTTGCCGTCGGGCGCGCGACGGCCGCCGAGGGCCGAGCGCTCGGTTTCGAGACGGTCGTGACCGGAGCGGGCACCGCGCGGGAGCTGGTCGCGCACATCGTTTCCGTAGCCGATCCGGCGGCGGGCCTGCTGCTGCACCTGGCAGGCGAGGTTCTGGCGGGCGACCTCGCCGGCGATCTCGAAGCGCACGGCTTTCGCGTGCTGCACCCGGTCCTCTACCGCATGCAGCCGGCGACCTCGCTCAGCGAGGAGACCGTGGAGATGCTGGCGATGGGGGAGATCGAGGGGGTCATTCTCATGTCGCCGCAAACCGCGACTATCTACGCCACGCTCATGCGCAAGCATGGACTGGTTTCGGTCGCCCGCGGGCTGACGCATTTCTGCCTGTCGGCCGCCATCGCCAGGCGGCTCGCCCTGCTGGGCAGCGTGCCCACCGAGATTGCCGACACGCCTCGCCTGGAAGAAGTGCTTGCCCTCATCGATGCGGCCGCTGCAAGATCGGGCAGCTAACGGGCCCTGCACGGTAACCGATCGAGGCCAGGTGCAGCTTCGTTAAGGCGAAGCAGCCATCCTGCCAGAAATCCGAGGACCAAGCCCTATGGCCAACAACAAAGAAGATGCGGGAAAAGGCATGGCCCGGCCAGGCGATTTGCCGGGCAGCCGGCGCACCTACGCAACGATCGATCTGACGGCCTCGGAGGTCGGCAGCGGCAAGCCCGGGTCCACGCCGGCTGCATCGGCCAAGGCGCCTGGGGCAGCGCCGAGCGCCGCCGAGAGCAAGGGGACGGAAGGCGCCGCGAAAGCATTGGGGGCGGGCCGCGCCGGCCAGACCAGCGACAATCCGACCCCAGACGCAGGTTCGTCGCCGAGCGCACGGCTGCTGTCCACGCCCTGGCTGTCGCACATGGCGTCGGGCGCGCTCG
>DATFCC010000110.1:0-3833 GCA_035253505.1 Hyphomicrobiaceae bacterium | reverse complement strand
ACTGGCAGCAGTTCCGGGAGACCGCACATCGCGCGCTCGACGAGATGGTGGACCATCTCGCCGGCATCGAGCAGCGTCCCGTCTGGCAGCCGGCACCCGACGCAGTGCGTGCACGGTTCAAGCGGCCGCTGCCGCGCAAGGGGCGCGACCTGCCCACGGTCCTCTCGGACTTCTCGAGCGACATCAAACCTTACGTGACCGGCAACACGCATCCCCTGTTCATGGGCTGGGTGCATGGCGCGGGCACGCCGGTCGGCATGATCGCGGAGATGCTTGCGGCCGGCCTCAATGCCAACTGCGGCGGGCGCAACCACATCGGCATCGACGTCGAACGTCAGGTCACGCGCTGGTTCGCTGAGGCCTTCGGCTTCCCGCCGGAAGCGTCGGGGGTGTTCGTCACCGGCACCTCCATGGCCAACTTCCTGGGCGTGCTGATCGCCCGCAACGAGGCCTTCGGATCCGCGATCCGCGCCCAGGGTCTGCGCGAGGCGCCGGCGCTGCCGATCGCCTACACCTCGGCGGAGGCGCACGGCTGCATCGCGCAGGCGCTCGAGCTGGCCGGCATCGGCTCGCGTCACTTGCGGCGCATTCCTGTGGACCGCCGCGGCGCCATGCGCCTCGACCGCCTGGCGAAGGCCATCGGCGAGGACAAATGCCGGGGCAATCGGCCCTTCCTCGTCGTCGGCACCGCCGGCACGGTCAACACGGGCGCTTTCGACGATCTTGCCGGCATCGCCGGCATCGCCGAGGCCGAGGGCCTGTGGTTCCACGTCGACGGCGCCTTCGGCGCGCTGGCGGCCCTGTCGCCGCGGCTGCGCCCGCGGCTCTCCGGCATGGAGCGCGCCGGATCCATCGCCTTCGATCTGCACAAGTGGGCCCACGTGCCCTATGACGCGGGCTTCCTTCTGGTGCGGGATGCGGCCGCGCACCGTCGGGCGTTCGCCAACGACGCGGCCTACCTGCAGCGCACGCCGCGCGGGCTGGGCGCCGGCGAGACCTGGCCCTGCGACCTCGGGCCCGACCTGTCGCGCGGGTTCCGCGCGTTGAAGGCATGGTTCACCTTCGAGACGCTCGGCGCGGATCGCGTGGCCGCCTCGATCGAGCGCTGCTGCCGCGTTGCCAGCCACATCGAGCAGCGCCTGCGCAAGCTGCCCATGTTCCAGGTCGTTGCGCCGGTCGCCCTCAACATCGTGTGCTTCCGCGTCCGCGGCGCCAGCGACGCCGTGCAGCAAGCCGTGGTGATGGACCTGCAGGAACGCGGCCTTGCGGCCCCCTCCTTGACCGTGGTCGACAAGCAGGTCGTCATACGCGCGGCAATCGTCAACCACCGCACGCAGCAGCGCCATGCCGACAGGTTCATCGAGCACTTGATGGCGAGCACGCTGGCCGTCCTGCACGCCGAGCAGCAAAGTCCGTAGCACGCGGACCGGGCAAGGCGGAGGCGGCCCATGCTTGCGGGTGAACATGGCAAGCAACCGCTGGCTTGCGGCCAAGGTGCCGGATGCTTAAGCCGGCACTTTGCGGCGCGGTGACCTGGGTCCCCGCCTTCGCGGGGATGACGCCAGTTGTTGGGCGCACAGCTCATCCACAAGAGGCATCCCGCGAAGGTGGGGATACGCGACACGGATCGATCGGGCGCACGCGATCCGCATTGAACACATGGCCGTCCTTCGACAAGCTCAGCACGTGGTTGGCGTGCGTGGCCATGCTTTCCTCCAACCCCATGGTGAGCCCGCCTGGCCTCGGGTTTGTCCCGAGGGTCGAACCATGGATAGGTAAGTGGGTAAGGGGTCAGCCCCCTCGCCGGGCCCTTCCGGTAGAACCGCGCCGTTTGGGCGAGGGGTCTGACCCCTTCTGGTCTTATCCATGCCCCAGGGCCGTGCGGCCGGGAGCTGGGCCAGCGTGCGCGCCCTCATTCCGCCCCTCCACCCTGCCATGAGGTGCCCGTGACGCATACATGCACCTGTCTCGCGCGGACGATGTTCCAGCTGGCCTGCAGAACGCGGCAAGGAGCTGGATATCCCGCTTGGATGTCACGCATGGGGAAACTTCGGCTCGCAGCCCCGCTCGTCGCCGCCATCCTGCTGGCGGGCGCGTTGATGGGAAGCGGGGCCGGTGCCGCCGCGCCGCGCACCGCTCCGGCTCCCGCGCAAGCCGTTTTCGATCGTCAGCCGAGGCTGCTTGCCACCGCGCTCAGGGCGCTGCAGCCGGCCGCAGATCGCCCCAATCTCTACTTCGTCGGCTTCGCCGGGTACGGCAGCGAGGGCGTGTTCAAGCGCGAGGTGCTCGCCGTGCGCGACCTGTTCGACCAGCGTTTCGGCACCAGGGGCCGCTCGGTCGCCCTCATCAACCATCCAAGCACGGTCGCCCGCACGCCGCTCGCCACGGAGGCGAACCTCCAGACCGTGCTCGGCCACGTCGGCCGAGTCATGGACAGGGACCGGGACACGCTGTTCCTTTTCCTCACCTCGCACGGGGACAAGGGCCTGCTGGCCGTCGAGCTGCCCGGGTTCAAGCTGGCACCGCTCACGCCCGCCGGGCTGCGATCACTGCTCGATCGGTCGCGCATCAGGAACCGCGTCGTCGTCATCTCCGCGTGCCACTCGGGGAGCTTCATTCCCGCGCTGTCCGGCCCGACCTCGCTCGTGATCGCCGCCGCCCATGCCGATCGCGCATCGTTCGGCTGCGATGACAAGCGCCGGTGGACCTACTTCGGCGACGCCTACTTCAACCGCGCCTTGCGTGCGGAGACGTCCTTCACGGCGGCTTTCACGGTTGCGCAGGACCTGGTCTCCCGGTGGGAGAAGGCGGGCAAGCTCATTCCATCCCTGCCGCAGATGGCGGGCGGGGAAGCCCTACCCGATGTCGACTGGGCGGGCGAGGCAACCGCCGCGCCGCCGGCGCGACGCCCCTAGCTCGCCCAGAACAGGTGCGATACTCTGACGACCGAGGCTGGCAGCCCCGCGCGTGCGCTCCGTACACCACGCGCCGGCTGGGTGGGAACTCGGTCCGGTGCCGAAGGCTGCACCGGTGAGGACGGCCGAAACAATGGCGTTGTGGCATGCCTAGCAGCCAAGAGGAGGAACGCCCATGAGGACGAGCATGATGATATCGGCAGCGGCGGCGGCTGTCGTGGCCATCACGCTGTTCGATACGACCCCCACGGATGCTGCGCCAAGGAACAATACGTTCCGCGCCATGAAAGCGCCGGCTGTGCGCCACGCGCGCCCCCGCATCACGCACAAGCCGCTCGGCAAGATCTCCAAGAACCCCTCCGCGACCTTCTCGAAGAAGGGCACGCGCTCGAGTTTCGTGAAGAAGGGCACCAGCGGCAACGTGCTGAAGAAGGGCACCGCCCACACCTTCGTGAAGAAAGCCAAGATCGGCGGCGGCACCCTGAACCTGCGCAGGCTGCCGACGCACAAGGCGGCCTCGGGCACCGGGCTTCTCAAGGGCCGGCTGCTGGTGCCGCAGAACATCAAGCCGAAGCTCACGCTCACGCATGCACCGCCGTTGAAGTTCCGGCCCCGGTTCGCACCCTTCCTGCAGCGCCACTGGAAATCGGCGTTCTTCTGGGTTGCCGTGGCAGGCATCGGCTATGTGACCGTCCCGGCGCTGTACTACGACCGCTTCTATACCTGCGTGAGCGTCGACGACCCGATCTACGACGACTGCCTCTACATTCTCTCCTACGCAACGATCGAGGAAGAGGAGATCGTCCGCGTTCCGATGCCGGCGACCGCCAGCTATCGCTATCAGGCGAAGGCGCCCGCCAGATCGGCAGCGGACTGCTCCGCCTGCAAGTGGGAGAACTATGTCGAGCGCAAGTGGAA
>DATFCC010000109.1:0-4425 GCA_035253505.1 Hyphomicrobiaceae bacterium | reverse complement strand
GTGCTGCCGCGCGAGCGCACGCCCAGCAAGGGCGACGGCACGCGCGCCTCCAGCGCTCCGGCATCGGGCGTGCCTGCCGTGCCAGGCATCGCGCCGGAGGTCGGCGGCGGCTGGGCGGCCGAGACGAGCCCCGGCGTGCCGCGCAAGCGATAGCCGACACGAAAAGCCGCGGCCCGTGGCGTCGACTTGGAAAACCCGGGCCGTGAACCCATTTAGCGCCCTACCTGAGGGGGAGGAAATGCGGTGGGCCGGGGGCCCATCCGCAACGAGACTGCACATGAACCAGCTCTATGCCAGGGCGGCGGGGAAGCTGCCGCAGCTTCTGCTTATCGTGGGCGTGCTGGTGTTCCTGCCGGCGGGGACGCTTCGCTACTGGGAAGCATGGCTGTTCGCCGCCGTCTTCGTTGCGTGCTCGCTCGCGCTCACCTTGTACCTGGCGCTCGCCGATCCGGCGCTCCTCGAGCGCCGCATGAATGTCGGCCCCGGCGCCGAGAAGGAGCCCGCTCAGAAGACCATCATGCTGATCGCCACGCTGTCCTTCGCGGCGACGCCGCTCCTGTCGGCCCTCGACCACCGGTTCGGCTGGTCGCACGTGCCGCCGGCGATCGTGCTGCTTGGCGATCTTCTGATCGTGGCGGCGAATTTCGGCTTCTTCCTCGTCTTCCGGGAGAATTCCTACAGTGCCGCCACCATCGAGGTGAGCGAAGGGCAGACGGTGGTCTCGAGCGGACCCTATGCGGTGGTTCGCCACCCGATGTACGGCTGGGCGTTGCTGCTGTTTGCGGGGATGCCGCTGGCGCTCGGCTCCTGGTGGGGCCTGCTCCTGGTTGTGCCGGCCGTGGCTGGCCTCGTTTGGCGCCTGCTCGATGAGGAGAGATTTCTCGTCCGCAACCTCCCCGGCTACGCGGACTACATGAACCGCGTGCCGTATCGCCTGATCCCCTTCATCTGGTAGGCCGGCCGCCGCTCTGCGAGGGCGCCGATATCACAGAAGGGTGGCTAGGGCCGCGCTCCGGCCGATAGTCGTTGACATGCTCATGTCCACCTTGCGTTTCTTAGCAGCCGGCGCGGCCTCTCTGCAGCAGGCCTCCCGGCGCACAGGATGGAGCCATGGCGAGCAACGAACAACCCTTCGGCCACGAGCAGCCTCTTCCGGCCCGCTTCGACCTGTGGATCGCCGCCGTCTTCTTCGTGATCGGCGCGACGGCGGCGCTTCTGGCCTACCGGATGCCCACCTTCGTTGACCAGAAGGGCGAGATCTATACCGCTCCGGGGCTGGTGCCCGGCTTCTACGGCGTCGTGATCGTGCTGCTCAGCATCTGGCTTGCGGTGCGCGCGATGCGGCAAGGTGCCCTCCGCGCCGGCGCGGAACCGGGCCAGGCGCAAACGATCGCGAACCCTGTCAGCCATCGGCTGGCGCTGGCCGTCGCGCTTGCCCTCCTGTTCGTCGTCTTCCTGCTCGGGCATATGCCCTTCTGGCTGTCGGCGGCGATTTTCGTGGCGGCATTCACCGGCATCTTCGAGTGGCAGGCTGGAGAGCCGTGGCCGACGCGTGCCCGCCGGCTCGGCGAGGCGATCGTGCTCGGCCTCGTCACGGGCGTCTTGGTCTCGCTCGTGTTCGAGAGATTCTTCTACGTTCGGCTGCCCTAGGACACACGCCGATGTTCGACAGCCTGGGCCAGCTCGGCTCCGCCTTTGTCGGGTTCATGAACCCGCACAGCCTCTTCAACGTCCTGTGGGCGACGTTCCTCGGCATCGTCATCGGCGCCCTGCCGGGTCTCACTGCGACGATGGGCGTGGCATTGCTGACGACGCTGACGTTCTCGATGCCCCACAACGAAGCGATCATGGTGCTGATCTGCATCTATGTGGGCGCCATCTACGGTGGCAGCCGCAGCGCCATCCTGCTCAACATCCCCGGAACGCCTGCCTCGGCAGCCTCGACGCTCGACGGCTACCCGCTGGCGCGGAAAGGCATGGCCGGCCGCGCCATGGGCATCTCCACATCGGGCTCCTGGCTCGGCACGCTGTTCGGTATTCTCTGCCTGGCACTGTTCACGCCCGTGCTCAGCGAGTGGGCGCTGAGCTTCCAGAGCTTCGAGTTCTTCTGGATTGCGGTGTTCGGCGTGGTTGTGGCCGGAACACTGGCGGGCGGCGATCCGCTCAAGGGCTATCTCGCAGGTTTTCTCGGCCTCTTCATCGCCACCATCGGCCAGGAACCCTACTACAACTACCAGCGCTACGCGTTCGGCTTCACCGATCTTGCGGGCGGCATCGGGCTGCTGCCGGCGCTGGTGGGCGCATACGGCGTCGCCGAGGTGATGTCGGCCATGCGCGGCCCGGCCGCGAAGGCCGTGTCCAGCACGATCGATTCGGTCGTGCCTCGCATCGCCGACGTGCTCAAGTACTGGAAAACGATCTTCCGGTCCGGCGCCATCGGCGTATGGATCGGCATCCTTCCGGGCCTGGGCGAGGATGCCGCCGCCTGGTCGTCCTACGCCGCCGCCCGCCGCGCCAGCAAGGAGAAGGAGGAGTTCGGCAAGGGTTCGATCGAGGGCCTGATGGCGGCGGAGACCGGCGAGGCATCCTCCGTTCCCGGCGCCATCATTCCCGTGCTGACCCTGGCGCTGCCGGGCTCGGCGCCGTCGGCCGTGCTGATGGCGGCCATGATGATCCACGGCCTCAACCCGGGCCCGAACCTGGCGCTGGAGTCGCCGCAGTTCTTCTACCAGATCATCGCCATGCTGGTGATCGCCGACATGAGCAAGCTGATCTTCGGCTTCGTGCTCGTGCGCCCGCTGATCAAGATCCTGCTGGTGCCGCGCGAGCGGCTCATGCCCATCGTGTTCGTTCTGTGCCTGGTCGGCGCCTACTCGATCACCTCGCGGGTGTTCGACATCTACGTCATGCTGGTGTTCGGCCTGATCGGCTTCGTCATGCGCGAGCTGAAGTTCAACATGGCGCCGCTGATCCTCGGGCTCGTGCTGGGCGATCTGCTCGAGAAGAACCTCACGCGCGGGCTGGTATTGTCGGGCGGCAGCCTGGTGCCGTTCTTCACCCGGCCGGTGTGTGCGATCCTGGCGGCGCTCACGGTCGTCTCCATCGTGTGGTCCATTCCGGGCGTGTCCGATCGGGTGAAACGCCTTTTCTCGCGCGCTGGCAGCACGTAGCGGCGCGCCGCATGGAAGAGCGTGGCCGGCGGGGCATCGGGCGCATGCGCGGCTTCCATGCTGCGGCCGCGGTTGGCTCGCCGGTGCAAACCCCCTAGTCTCGCGCACGCATGCAATCAGTGCGCGCGTGCGTACCGGAGAAGATCATGGAAAAGCGCAGGCTCGGAAAGTCGACGATCGAGATCGCCCCGTTGATGTTCGGCGGCAACGTGTTCGGCTGGACCGCCGACGAGGCCATGTCGTTCAAGCTGCTCGATGCCTTCGTCGGCGCCGGCTTCAACGCCATCGACACCGCCGACGTCTATTCGAAATGGGTTCCGGGCCACAAAGGCGGCGAATCCGAGACCATCCTCGGCAAATGGCTGAAGGCGCGCGGCGGCCGGGACAAGCTCGTCATCGCCACCAAGGTCGGCATGGAAATGCCGGGCATCGGCCAGGGCCTCAAGCGCGGCTACATCGCCGAGCGGGTGGAGGACTCGCTGCGCCGGCTGCAGACCGACTACATCGATCTCTACCAGTCGCACCAGGACGACAAATCCACTGCCATCGACGAGACGCTCGGCGCCTACCAGAAGCTCATCGAGCAGGGCAAGGTGCGCGTCATCGGCGCCTCCAACTACGAGGCGCCGCGCCTGGCCGAGGCCCTGAAGGCCGGCACCGGCGGCAAGCTGCCTCGCTACGAAAGCCTGCAGCCGCTCTACAACCTTTCCGACCGCGCGGGCTTCGAGAAGGAGCTGGAGCCGCTGTGCCTGAAGGAGAAGGTCGGCGTCATTCCCTACTATGCGTTGGCCGCCGGCTTTCTGACCGGCAAGTACCGCTCGGAAGCCGATTTCAAGAAGAGCCCGCGCGGGGCGCGCATGCCGGGCTATCTCAATGATCGCGGCAGGCGGATCCTCAAGGCGCTCGACGGCATCTCGGCGCGCCTCGGGGTCAAGCAAGGTCAGGTTGCGCTGGCCTGGCTGATCGCGCGCCCGAGCATCACGGCCCCGATCGCCAGTGCCACCAGCCTGACGCAGCTCGAGGAGCTGGTGGCCGGCGCCCGGCTCAAGCTCGACGGCGAAGCCATCAAGGAGCTCGACACCGCGAGCGCCTAGTCCGGGGGGCCCCGGATGTTTCGCTGCGTGTAATTCCGGGATGACAGTTGGTGGAGGCGGCGCCGCGCCCCTCCCATGGTCATCCCGGCCGAAGCGCATCAGGCTGGGAGCAAGCCTTCGGCCTGACGCGTAAGGCCGACCCACGACCCGGCCTCGACCCA
>DATFCC010000108.1:0-4625 GCA_035253505.1 Hyphomicrobiaceae bacterium | reverse complement strand
GGCGGCGGCTCCTCGGGGAGCTGGTAGGCTATGGAGACCGATCGCACATGACCCTGGTGGCTGAGCCCGACCGCAAGCGCATCACCGATGCCATCACGCAGGCGGAGCGCGCGACCTCGGGCGAGATCGTGGCGGTCGTGGCGCCGCAGAGCGCCAGCTACCTGCATGCGCCGATCCTGTGGGCTGCGCTCGCAGCCCTGGCCCTGCCCTGGCCCTTCGTGTTCTGGACCTGGTGGCCGATCCAGCACATCTACGTCTTGCAGCTTGCCGTATTCGCTGGGCTTGTGGCGCTGCTGATGCCTTGGCCCATCCGGCTGGCGCTGGTGCCCCGCTCGGTCAAGCATGCGCGCGCCCACCAGCGCGCCGTCGAGCAGTTCCTGGCACAGAACCTGCACACCACGCTCGGCCGCACGGGCGTGCTGATCTTCGTCTCGGTCGGCGAGCGCTTCGCCGAGATCCTGGCCGACGCCGCCATCCACGAAAAGGTGCCGGAAGGCGCATGGGACGACATTGTCGCCGACCTCACCCGCCACATCGGCAAGGGCGAGGCCGGCGACGGCTTCGTGCGCGCCATCCGCGCCGTGGGAGAGCATCTTGCGCGCCATTTCCCGCCCCAGGCGACACACGGCCACGCGCTCAGCAATCATCTCATCGTGCTGCCGCCGGTCTAGGGATGCCTTCGGCGCCCTGAAGCCTGAGCCATGCCCCATGGCAACGCCTACGCTCCTGGGGTAATGTTCGCGGCATTGGAGGCCCCCCGATGTTCGCAGGATTCACGGCATTCACCTGGTTTCACACCATCCTGAGCCTGGTTGCCATCGTTGCCGGGTTCGTGGTGGTGCGGGACCTGCTGAACTCGCGCACGCGTGCGCCGTGGACCGGCATCTTCATCTGGACAGCAGTGCTGACGAGTGCGACCGGCTTCGGCTTCACGGCCCCGTTCGGTCCCTCCCACGTGGTCGGCATCATATCGCTCGTGTTGCTGGCGGCCGCGATCGCTGCTCTCTATCTCTTCCACCTCGAGGGCGCCTGGCGCTGGCTCTACGCACTGGCGCAGACAATCACCCAGTACCTGCTCGTCTTCGTTCTTGTAGTGCAGCTCTTCAGGAAGGTACCCGCGCTCGCCGCGCTGGCACCGACCCAATCCGAGCCGCCATTTGCCGTCGCGCAGGGCGTGGTGCTCGTGCTCTTCGCCGCACTGGCCATCGCCGCCGCCGTGAAATTCCGTCCCCCGGAAGCATTGCCCGCGTAAGCCCCAAGGCCGCAGGGCACGCCTTGGGTCAGGCTATCGGCTGCGCGTATCGACGCCGGCCAAATCCGCGTGCGATAGTCGGATTTCGCTCTCGGGAGACTGGCGATGCTGCGGGACCGCTACGGGTTCGACCTGACGACGGCATCGTCCGAGGCAAGGGACGCCTACGTCGCCGGCGTCGACCTGTCGCTGGCCGCCAATCACGGCGCCGAGGAGCAGTTCCGCAAGGCGATCGCCTGTGACGAGGGCCTGGCGGTCGCGCACGTCGCACTTGCGCGCACGCTGCAGGTCCGGCACAAGCCTGACGAGGCAAGGGCCGCCGCTACGCGGGCGCGCGAGCTGATGCCTTCCCTGCCGCACCGCGAGCGCAGTCACGTCAACGCACTTGCCGCTTGCGTCGACAGCGGCAGCGCGGCGGGCTTTGCCGCGATCAAGGAGCATCTCGCCCAATACCCGCGCGACGCCATGGTGCTGGCCCCCTGCACCGGCGTGTTCGGGCTCATCGGCTTTTCAGGCCGGCCCGGCCGCGAGGCCGAACTCCTGCAGTTCCTCGAGTCGTTGGCGGGCGCCTACGGAGAGGACTGGTGGTTCACCAGCGCGCTCGCCTTCGCGCAGGTGGAGGTCGGAGAGATCGACAGGGCGCGGACGACCATCGATCGCTCCCTCGCCGTGCATCCGCGCAATGCCAACGGTGCGCACATCCGGGCGCACGTGTACTACGAGGCTGGCGAGCGCGAGGCCGGCCTCGCCTATCTCACGGGCTGGTGGCGGGACTATCCCAAGGACAGCTTGCTGCACTGCCACATAAGCTGGCATGTCGCGCTCTGGGAGCTGGCGCTCGGGCGCCCGGAGCAGGCATGGGACGTCTACCGTACACACTTGCGCCCCGGCGCATCCACCGGCCCGCCGATCAACACGCTGTCGGATTGCGCATCCTTCCTGCTCCGCGCCGAAATGGCGGGCGAGGCGCGCGATCCCGAGCTGTGGCGCGAGCTCAGCGAATATGCCACGCTCTGGTTTCCCTCACCCGGTGTCGCCTTTGCCGACGTCCACGGTGCTCTGGCGCACGCGTTCGCCGGCGACGCTGAGGCGCTCGCCAGGGTGATTGCTGGCGCCAAGGGCCCCGCCCGCGACGTGGTGGCGCCCCTGGCACAGGCCTTCGGTCACCTGAGCGCCTCGGACTGGGACGGTGCGGCGGCAGGCCTGCGCAGCGTGCTCGATTCGCATGAGCGCATCGGCGGCAGCCGGGCCCAGCGGGACCTCATCGAATACGCGCTGGTGGTCTGCCTGCTGCGCTCGGGCCGTGGCGCCGAGGCCCGCTCGCTACTCGAGTCGCGGCGCCGCCAGAGCGGTGCCGGTGGCTGGCCGATCAAGGGGTTGTGAGTGATTGCCGGCGCCCGGCCGTCAGCATCTGGAGCCGCAGTTCGGATCGCCCTTGAATTTCTTCCAATCCTCGGCCGCGGCAGTCGGCTGCGGCATCTTCGGCTCGAAGAAGCCGGAGGTGTAGCGCCGGAGCTCCGCCTGCACTTCCTCACCATCCTTCTTGGAGCAGAAATTCGCCTTGCGGGCGCCGAGCGCGTCGATGCCCTGATAGGTCTCGTCGTAGCTCTTCTCGGTCGCCGAGATTTGTGCGGGCGTGGCGCCACGCTTGCTCTCGTAGGCGAGATAGCCCGCCTTCAGCTTGCCCGCGTCGTGCGCATAGCCGTACGCCTTGGCACACGCCGAGATGAACGCCACCTCCGCCGTTCGCGTGGTGATCTCCGGGATATAGACGGCGACCACGGGCGCCGACGACGGGTAGGCCTTGGCCAGGGACTCGATCGGGTTGCTGCCGCCGCTGCAGCCGAAGAGGGCCGGCAGCATGCCGACGCACAGCCCCCAAGCTAGCACCGTGCCCTGGCGTTCCACGAATCCCCCGATCGCCGACCATCGGCATGATACCGCAGGCCCGTGCGTTCTGGCGAGGCGGACGAGCCGGGTATGCACATGGTCGATCGCAACGGGGGGCGGGGCGACGGCGAGGGCACCGGCTCGGGGATTTTCCGCAGCAGCTCGCTCAGCATGGGATAGAAGAAATCCTTGCCGGCGTAACCGGTTATGCGGCCCACCTCCTGCTCGTGCTCGGCCAGCACGAAGGTCGGCGTGGCGTTTATCGGGCTCACCAATGCCACGCCGGCCTTGCCCTGATCGCCAATGAAGATGCGCCGCAGGGGAGCGCGCTGGCCCTCGGGGGTCAGGGCGTAGGACCTGCCGATATCGGCCTCCCAGCGGCGGCACCAGACGCAGCTCGGATCGTCGAACATCAACAGCTCGGCCGCGTCACACCCGGCGACAGGCGCGACCAGTCCGGCGAGCAGCGCCAATGCGCCAAGAACAGTTCTCATCCGACCCCCGGGCAGTTCCTGCGCCGATGCGGCAGGCCAACCGTAGCGGTGACCAGCTTAACAAATCCCGCACGGTGTCGGACAGGCCCGCGGAGCGGATCTCAACCTAGTTTGCGCGGCCGGTGGCGCCGATGCTGCCTTGCTTGCCCACCCTCTTGCGCATGTCCGTGCCGGTCGTGTCCAGGCTCTCGATCTTGAGGTTGTCGAGCCGGGTTTGGATGCGCTTGCAGGTGCGCGCCCATTCCTGCCGGCTCATGTGCGTCTTGGCGTCCCATAGGCGCATGCATTCCGGGATCCCATCATCGGCGGCCTGCGTGCCGGCGCGTGCCTTGGACCGATCGGACGCGGGCGCCTCCGCCCCCTGGGCGAAGGCGGCGCCCAGGCTCAAAACCAGCGCAACCGACGCGACTGCGATACGCATGGGTCCCCCGCAAGAAGCTGCATTCCTTGGCCGAGGGTCCGACCGGGCGCCCCCTGATATCCGTTGCCCACCGCTTAGGCATCAAGCGCGACCTTTCTGTGGCGACGCCTCGCAATCTCGACGGCAGCCGCAGTCTCTGTTAACTGATCCTTCCGCGTCAACGAAGCCGTGCGGGAGATTGACGATCGATGAGAGCGATGCTGAGCCGGCGGGCCGGTGGACCCGACACGCTGGCGCTGGAGGAGCTTCCCGATCCCAAGCCCGGGCCTGGAGAAGCCCTGGTGGCCGTCAAGGCCTGTGGGGTCAACTACCCCGACCTGCTCATCATCGAGGACCGATACCAGTTCAAGCCGCCACGCCCCTTTGCGCCCGGAGGCGAGGTGGCAGGCGTGATCGAGGCCGTCGGTAGCGGCGTGACCGCCGTCAGGCCGGGCGACCGCATCATCGGCTCGGTGATCTCCGGCGGCATGGCCGAGAAGCTCATCCTCAAGGCGGACGAGTGCATCGCCATGCCCGACGCCATGCCGTTCGACGAGGCCAGCGCACTCGTCCTCACCTACGGCACCTC
>DATFCC010000107.1:0-10671 GCA_035253505.1 Hyphomicrobiaceae bacterium | reverse complement strand
CCGGAGACAGCAGCACCACCGGTTCCCTGCCGCCGGCGGCCGCAGCTTCCGCGTCCTGCGACGCCGTAGCGAGGGCCGCATCGAGCGTGCCGCACCGCTCGAAGGGCACCTTGCCCTCGAGCGTCGCCGCAAACACCTCGGTCGCCTCGCCGATCAGATAAGCCTTGGCGATGCGCGGGAAGAACGCACCGAGGGAGGTGATCCCGCCTTCCTTCGCCTTGCCGCCCAGGATCCAGAAGATGTCGCGCTCGAAGGCAGCGAGCGCGGTTGCCGTGCTGTCGGCGTTGGTGGCCTTGCTGTCGTTGATGAAGAGCACCTGGCCGAGGCGCCCGATCTCCTCGAGGCGGTGCGCCAGGCCTGGGAAGGTCGCCAGGGCTGAGGCCACGTCCGATGGGGCGACGCCGAGCGTCATCGCGCAGGCGCTGGCGGCAAGCGCGTTCTGCGCATTGTGGCGCCCGCGCAGCGAGCCGATGCCGGCGAGGTCCGCGAACGCACCGAGCGGCCCCGTCCATGGCGCACGCGCGACGAGCTCGCTGCCATTGGCGTACCAGCCGTGTGCGACCCGGCCGCGCACGGAGACGAGATCGATCCAGCCGCGATCGGCGAGCCGGATGCGCTCGGCGATATCGCGGCACCAGTCGTCGTCCTCGCCGATGACGACGCGACGCGCAGCTTCCACGAGCCGCGCCTTGAGGCCCGCGTAGTGCTCCATGGTGCCGTGACGATCGAGGTGATCGGGCGAGATGTTGAGCAGCACGCCGATGCTCGGAGACAGGGACGGCGTCAGCTCGATCTGGAACGACGACATCTCGATCACGTGGATGCGCTCGGGTGCCGGAGGCTCCAGGTCCAGAATGGCCGTGCCGATGTTGCCGCCCATCTGCGCATCGCGCCCCGACGAGCGCAGGATATGAGCGGTGAGCGCCGTTGTCGTCGACTTGCCATTGGTGCCGGTGATGGCCACGAACGGTGCATCCGGGAACGTGGCTGCCCGCTCGCGGCAGTAGAGCTCCACGTCGCCGATGATCTCGATGCCGGCTGCCTTGGCCTTTTCCACCGTCCAATGCGGACGCGGATGGGTCAGCGGCACGCCGGGCGCAAGCACCAGCGCCGTGAAACGGCGCCAGTCGGCGACCGCGAGGTCCTCCACGGCGAAGCCCTCGGCAATCGCCGCGTCCCGGCCGCGCGGGCTGTCGTCTGCCGCAACAACCGTTGCTCCCCCCGCGTGCAGCGCGCGGCAGGAGGCGAGGCCCGATCGCCCGAGCCCGAACACGGCCACGGTCCGTCCAGCGAAGGCGGTAACCGGTGTCATGCCGGCACCTTAGCGCGAGTCGGCGCCTGGCGCGCATACCCCTTTCCACACGGCCGGCTGTCACTTCTTGCGTCGGCCATTCGGCGACGTTTGTTGCCTGGCGCGCCTGCGCGCCGGTTTGACCGCCGCCTCGCCATTGGCGGCGACCGGTGGCGGAGGGTCGTTGGCGGCGACTAGGCGCGGCTTTCGCGGCTTGCGGGCCTCGGCGGCAGGCGGTTCGCGGCTGACGTTGTTGCCATCGGTGTCGGCCGTCTCCTTCTCCTGGGCGGCAGGCCCCGCCCCAAGGATGGCAACGATGTCGCCGTGGTCCAGCGCCCTGCGTTCGAGAAGGGCATCAGCCAGCGCGCGCACCTGGGCCTTGTGCTCCTCGATCAACGCCAGCGCCTCGGAATAGGCGGCCGCCAGCATGCGGTAGGCCTCCGCCGCGAGCTCGGGATGGGTGACGATGATCTGCTCCGGCGCGCAGGCCATCCACCAGAGCTGGTCGGCGTTGGCGAGACCCCAGCGGGCAACGGCGGAGAAGGCCAGGTTGTTGGCGGTGCCGAGATCGGAGGAATCCGAGCCGCCGGCGCCTGCCGTCACGTCGCCGAACAGCGCCTGCTCGGCCGCCCGGCCGGCGAGCGCGACCGCGATGCGGCGCTCGACCACCTTGCGCGTGACTGCCTCGACGAGCGGATCGAAGAAGGTCGTCGCGCTGGACTCGCCCCGGCGAAAGAGCGAGATGCCGACCCGGCGAGAAACCGCGAGCAGCAGCGCGACCGTTGCGTGCCCCGCCTCGTGCACGGCGATGCGATCGAGAAACCCGGGCTCGATCTCGTCCATCTGCCCGCCAAGCGCGTCGAAGAGATCGTCGAGACCCAAAGGCCGTTGCTGCTTGCGGGCGGCGCGGCGCGCGATCCGAACCAGCCTTTCCACGTCCGCGCCCGTCGAGCCGACCAGCGCCACCGGCAGGCGGCCGAGATCGGAGCCGGCGAGATCGTCGCCGAGATGAAAGCGGATGATGCCGCGCAGGTCCTCGACGGTCGGCAAGGGAATGGCGATGCGCGTGTCGAGCCGGCCGGCGCGCACGAGTGCGGGATCGATGCGGTCGGGATAGTTGGTGGCAGCCACCACCACCACGCCTTCCCGCGAGGAGATGCCCTGCAGCTCCTCGTTCAGCGCCGTGATGATGTTCGTGTACCAGCGCTGGTTGCTGCCGCCCGCTTCCCGCGAGCTCACCGCCTCGAGCTCGTCGATGAAGAGGATGCATGGTGCGTGCTTCTTGGCGAGCCTGAAGGCCTCGTGGATGGCCTTCTGCACGTCGCCCAGATGGCCTTCCCGCGTGCGCTGCCAATCGGCATAGGAGGTGGCGACGAGCGGGACCTTGCAGGTGGCGGCCAGGGTCTTGGCGAAGATGGTCTTGCCGGTGCCGGGCGGGCCATAGAGCAAGGCGCCCTTGTCCACCTCCGACCAGGGGATGCGCCGGTCCATGTAGAGCGCGAGGTCGTGCGCCAGCGCCTCGCCCCACCGGCACGCTTCCGCCATGCCGGAAAGCTCCTTCAGGAGAGGCGAGACGGGTCTCAAGACTTCGGGCATGTGCTGCTGCTCCCGCATCGTTGGCATCGCGCACGCGCCTTCGACCCCCGGCCACGTTCGGCGGAGCTGTCGCGCACGCAATGTCTTCAAAAAAATCTGGGCTCGTGTTCCGCCATTCCCAGGCGGCGATGGGATCGTCTCAGCGCGATATTCGGTGCCGCTGATGAGCTGCACGCACGGTCCATGCCGTGAGCGTGTTCGGCCGCCGCAGCCGGTTGTCGCCAAACTCTCGTGTCATGATCGCCTCCTCACGCAACGAGTACGTGGGTCGACGCGCACTGAGTGGATGCCGCGCACAGCGATCAACGACGCGCGTACATCCCCCGCAGATCTCGCTCGTCCCTGCCGTCAGCAAACGCCACATCCTATTGCGGCGCAAGACAACGCGCGCGGGTGCGCGTCGCAATGTGACAAGAACATCACATTACGATTCTGAGCGCCGGTGGCCGCTCGTCGCCGCAAAACGTTCGCGGCAATGACAATTGCGCGCGTGCCGGCGCTGCTCGGCATCTTTGCCTCGCGCCGCTATCGCGCGTTCAGCGCGACAAACAAAAAGCGCGGGGCCGTATCGGCCCCGCGCCGGCAGCGTGTTCGTGAGCCGCCTACTTCGCCAGGTAGCTGCGGTGGATCCACTTGCCGTCGGCAGCGCGCGCTTCGTTGTAGAGCGATTTGTCGGCGTCGCGCGTCTCCTGGCGGATGCCCGCCGCAATCGGCCGCTCGTAGGACCTGCCTTTCTCGGCCTCGGCCAGGAACTCCGTGGCCGCCGACGGTGCCGGGGGCTGTGCGGGCGCCGCGCCGGCACTCGGCTGCTCGCCGATCGCTTCCGTCACCACGGCTGCGAGCTGCTTGCTCCACATCTTCCGGAAGAGCCCGTTGGAGGGATAGAGGTTGCCGGCGCTCATCTTGCCGTTGATGGCGACGACATAGCCCACCACGTCACCGTCCGTCTCGCCGGCCGTCTGCAGCGCCTGCATGTAGGCCGCGCGCGCCTCCTTGAGCTTGGTGTTCTCCAAGGCGAGCTGCAGGCTCGACGCCGACTCGGGCGCTGCCACGGGCGCGTTGAGACCCCGCGACAGCTTGCTCTGGGTGGCCGCCACCGAGTCCCACACTTCGCGCTGCTTCTTGGCGACCTGATCCTGCTCGCGCGCCATGCGCTGGGCGTTGGCCGTCCTTCCGGCCTCTGTCGGCAAGGCTGCACTCGGACCGGCAGGATCGGCCTTCGCCTCGGGTGGCGGCGCGGCCATGGCGAGCAACGCCGTGCGCGACGGCATGGCTTCGCCCGCGCTCGAGAACCTGGCCAGCTCCTCCTTGCCGCGTGCAGCCCAGCGCCCCTGCTCGACGCAGAAGGAGGCGATCGGCAGCCGCCCGGAGTTCGCCGGCAGCAGGAAGCTCACCGTCAGCACGCGGTCCTGCTTGCCGCCCTTGACGATGTCGCCGGCCTGCACGAACACGGCCTCGCTGCCAGTGTTCTCGATCTGCAGCTCGTTGACGCGGCCGGTCTCGATGACTTGTACGTGTCCCTTCGCCACCCCCTCCTGCAGGGTGAGCGGCACCGGCCCCGGCGCACTCGTGCCGTGCACGAAGTAGACGGCGAGATTGGCGTGTACGTGCGGACCCGAGACCCGCATGCCCTGATCGGCCGCCCCGGCACCCGAAGCACCGATCGCTGCCAGCGCTGCGGCGGCGAGAGGTGCTGCTGACCAATAGCGCATATCCATTCCTTTCCCGATAGCTTCGGCGAGATCGATCTGCTAGCCGCATTTCTTGTCGCCGCTTCGGTGCTCCAGCGGCGAAAGCGCGTTCGATCTGAGGCCGGACGATGACGAGGCATCGGCCGTCACCACGGCGTTACAATCAGTACGATGATTAATGGATTGTAATGGACTGGAGTGCATCGACGGCTGCGATCGCGCAGGGCCATGTGCGGGCTCTGGCTTCCTTCGACAGCCACCGCGGACGCCGCATCGCGTGCGCTCCCGCTCAAGGACCGATCGCGTTCACCGCTTTCGGCGCGTCTGCGCTGTCGATCTGCGGACATCCTTCGACGCTTTGGCGGCGACACCGGTCGAGCCGAAGCCGCCGGTGCCGCGCGTGGTCGTGCTCGTCTCCGCGACGAGAACCAGCCGAGCCTGCGCGACCGGCTGCACGACGAGTTGGGCGATGCGCGCGCCCCGCGTGATCGCGAACGCCTCCCGCCCGAGGTTGACGAGCAGCACCTGCAGCTCGCCACGGTAGTCGCTGTCGATGGTGCCCGGCGTGTTGAGCACCGTGATGCCGTGCCGCAACGCCAGCCCCGAGCGCGGCCGCACCTGCGCCTCGAAGCCGTGGGGAAGCTGCAGCACGAGCCCTGTCGGCACCAGCAGGCGATCGCCGGGCGCGATGACCACCGGCGCACCATCCGGCACGGCGGCCAGCAGGTCCATGCCGGCGGCGCCCTCGGACTGATAGGCGGGCAGGTCGAGCCCGCGCGCGTGCGCCAGCCGTTGCACGGCAAGCTCGACCGAGCCCGCCACGGTTGGGGGAGCCTCGGCCCGCTTCACGCCTCGGCGGTGATCTCGGCCAGCCGCTCGGCCGCGCGCTGCATCAGTCGCCGTGCCACCTCGCCCTTGTCCAGCTCTGGCCAGCTTTCCACTCCTTCCGCCGTCACCAGGTGCACGGTATTGCGGTCGCCGCCCATGATGCCGGTCTCGGGCGAGACATCGTTGGCGACGATCCAGTCCGCACCCTTGGCCTTGCGCTTGCCTGCCGCGTATTCGAGCACGTTCTGGGTCTCGGCGGCAAAGCCGATCACCAGGGGCGGCCTGCGCGCCGGCCGCTCGGCGGCGATGGTGCGCAGGATGTCCGGGTTCTCGACGAGCTCGAGGCGCGGCAGGGCCTTGCCGCCCTTCTTGATCTTTTCGTTCGACTGTGCCGCGACACGCCAATCCGCGACTGCCGCCGCGAAGACGGCGATATCGACGGGCAGCGCCGCCTGCGCAGCGGCCAGCATCTCGCGCGCGGTCTCGACGTGCAGCACGTTGACGCCCGGCGGATCGGGAACGTTGGACGGCCCGCTGATCAAGACCACTTCGGCGCCCAGCGCGCGCGCCTCCGCGGCAATGGCGGCCCCCTGCTTGCCCGACGAGCGGTTGGCGATGTAGCGCACGGGGTCGATCGGCTCGTGGGTGGGGCCGCTGGTGACGAGCACGCGGCGACCGGCCAGCGGTCCATTGGCAGGATCACCATCACGCCCGTTCGCAGCGGAAGCGGGCGGCAGCAAGGCCTCGATGGCGTCGGCCAATTCGGGGACCTCGACCAGCCGCCCGGGACCCGCCTCCCCGCGTTCCGCCATCTCGCCGACATTGGGGCCGACGAAATGCACGCCGTCCGCCTGCAGCAGGGCGACGTTGCGCCGGGTGGCCGGATGGAGCCACATGCGCGGGTTCATGGCCGGCGCCACGAGAACGGGCTTGTCGGTCGCCATCAGCACGCAGGAGGCGAGATCGTCGGCATGGCCGCCGGCCATCTTGGCGATGAGGTCTGCCGTGGCGGGCGCGACCACGACGAGAGCCGCCTCCCGCGACAGGCGGATGTGACCGATCTCGCGCTCGTCGTTGAGATCGAACAGCTCGGTGAAGACGCGATCACTCGTGAGGGCGCCGACGGAGAGCGGGGTGACGAATTCCTGCGCCGCGCGCGTCATGACGGCCCGCACGGGCACGCCCCGCTCGCGCAGGCGGCGGATCAGCTCCAGACACTTGTAGGCAGCAATGCCGCCGCCGATGATCAGCAGCACGCGGCGCGAGTCGGCTGCTTCACGTGAAACATCGCCGGCTCCGGCCGCGCCGTGCTGCTGCCGCTGCATGTAGGCTCGCACCTTGTCCGATGTCTTGAGCGTGACGCTGGCCCCCCGGCGGAGGTTCTTGACCAGGTGCCCGTCGTTGACGGCAGCCAGGCCGAACTTGGTCGCGCTGATGCCGCGCGCGGCGAGAAAGGCCTCGATCTCGGCCAGGAGGACATGGGTGGTATTGGGCATCGCATCCAGTTTAGTGGGCAATTTCCCATGGCGCAATGGGAAATTGCTCCTCATCGGCTGCGCGCCAGGTAATGGGCCCCGCCCAGGTGGCAGTAGCTCACGCGCCATTCGACGGGCTTGTCATCGAGGCCGTAGGCGATGCGGTCGATCTTCAGAAGCGGAGTGCCGGTCGCCACTTCCAGGATCGCTGCGGTCCGCGGGTCGGCGGCAACTGCGGAGAGGCGGTCATCGGTGCGCGTTATCAGCACCCCGTAGGCCTTCTGGAACAGGTCGTACAGCGTATTGGGGATCGGCGACCGCTCGGCCAAGCCTGGAAACAAGGCCTCCGGCAGCGCAATCGTCTCCCGAATGAGCGGCACCCCATTGCGTGTGCGGGTCCGCACAATGCGAACGACGGTCGCGCCCGAGTCGAGGCCCAGCGTCGCGCATGCCTCTGTATCGGCCCGCGCCACCACCGATCCGGCGTCCCGGCTGTCCGGGATGACGGCTTCGCCGGACTCGTCGAAAATGCTGAAAAACCGGAACAATACATGATCCGGGGTATGCTCCACGACGAACGTGCCGCGGCCCTGGCGGCGGACCACCAGGCCTTCGGAGGCGAGGTCCCCGATGGCCTTGCGGGCGGTGCCCTGGCTGACCCCGAACTCGGCGGCAATGTCGAACTCGTTGGCAATGAGCTGGCCCGGCTTCCACACGCCCGAGCGTATGCGCTCCACCAGTCGCGCGCGCACCTGGGCGTAGAGCGGCCGCTCCGCATCGCGTTCGGGTCTGGTCATCGAAGTGACACCTGCCAACACAGTGGCGCAGCGTCCATGTCTTATATAAGAATCTGCAGACCCGCGCAGCGGGAAGCCAAACATGCACTCACGTTGGCAAACAAGGAAAAACCGTGGCTACACCGCACTTCCTGGTCCACAGCCCGAAGGATAACGTCGGCGTCGTGGTGGTCGAAGGCCTGCGCGCGGGCACCGACATGCTGGGCGTCATCACCGAGACCGACAAGACGATCACGCTCAAGTCGCGCGCGGATATTCCCATCGGCCACAAGGTCGCGCTCAAGGCCCTGAAGAAGGGCGATACCGTGATCAAGTACGGCGAGGACATCGGCAAGATGGTGGCCGATGCCGACACGGGCGAGCATGTGCACGTCCAGAACCTCAAGACCAAGCGCTGGTGAGGGGCCGGTCATGGCAACGCGATCCAACGGCAAGAAGCGCAAGAGCGGCAGCAACCTGAGCTTCCGCGGCTGGCGCCGAGAGAACGGCCGCGTCGGCGTGCGCAACCACGTCGTCATCCTGCCGCTCGACGATCTTTCGAACGCGGCCTGCGAGGCGGTGGCCAACAACATCAAGGGCACGCTTGCCCTGCCGCACTCCTACGGCCGCCTGCAGTTCGGCGCCGATCTCGATCTGCACTTCCGCACGCTGATCGGCACCGGCTCCAACCCCAATGTGGCCGCCGTTGTCGTCATCGGCATCGAGGACGGCTGGACCGGCCGCGTCGTCGATGGCATCGCCAAGACCGGCAAGCCGGTGGTCGGTTTCGGCATCGAGGGCCACGGCGACATCGCCACCATCGCCAGGGCGTCCCACAAGGCCAAGGAGTTCCTGCACTGGGCCTCCGAACTCGAGCGTGAGGAGTGCCCCATCGAGGACCTGTGGGTGTCGACCAAATGCGGCGAGAGCGACACCACCACCGGCCTCGCGTCGTGCCCGACCGTCGGCAACATGTACGACAAGCTGATCCCCAAGGGCATCTACGGCTGCTTCGGCGAGACCTCCGAGATCACGGGCGCCGAGCACATCGCCAAGTCGCGCGCCGTCAATGCCAGGATCGGCGAGAAATGGATGAAGGTGTTCCAGGCCTACCAAAACGAGGTGATCGAGGCGCACAAGGTCGATGACCTGTCGGAGAGCCAGCCGACCAAGGGCAACATCGCCGGCGGGCTGACCACCATCGAGGAAAAGGCGCTGGGCAACCTCGAGAAGATCGGCCGCAAGTGCCGCTACATCGACGTGCTCGAGCCCGCCGAGACGCCGAGCGCGGGCCCCGGCCTCTACTACATGGACACTTCGTCGGCGGCGGCCGAATGCGTGACCCTGATGGCGGCCGGCGGCTACGTGGTCCACACCTTCCCCACCGGCCAGGGCAACGTCATCGGCAACCCGATCGTCCCCGTCATCAAGATCTCAGGCAATCCCATGACCGTGCGAACGATGGGCGAGCACATCGACGTCGATGTCACCGGCATCCTGCGCCGCGAGCAGACGCTCGAGACCGCCGGCGACGCGCTGATCGACATGGTGGTTCGCACCGCCAACGGACGTTTGACGGCCGCGGAGGCGCTGGGCCATCGCGAATTCGTCATGACCAAGCTGTATCGGAGTGCTTGAACGAACCCGCACGCGGGTGTTTGCTTTTCAAAGTTCGGATTGGTGCGGACGCGTTCTCTAACCAAAGGAGTGCGGCCATGGCCGACCAGATCTCGAAAGCCGACATCGACGCAGCCCTCGCCGAGGCCAGGCGCCAGGTCGCGGAGCACTGGGGCTGGTTTCTGGGCCTCGGCATCTTCCTGATCCTTGCCGGCCTTGCCGCCATCGCCTTCCCGCTGCTCTCCACCATCGCCACCAAGATCGCACTGGGCTGGATCTTGCTCGCCGCTGGCGCGCTCGTCGTCCTGCACGCCTTCTCGATCAAGCAGTGGAGCGGCTTTCTCTGGAGCCTGCTGGTGGGCATCCTCTATCTCATTGCCGGCGGCTGGCTCGCCTTCTTCCCGTTCACCGGCATCATCACGCTGACCCTGCTGCTGGCTGCCCTCTTCCTCGCCGAGGGCGTGCTCGAGGTGATCATGGCGGTGCGCGTGCGCCCGCACGAGGGATGGGTGTGGCTGCTGCTGAGCGGACTCGTTGCCATCGCTGTCGGCATCATGATCGCTGCCGAGCTGCCGAGCTCCGCCGCCTGGGCCATCGGCCTCCTCACCGGCCTCAATCTGCTGATGACCGGTGTGAGCTTCACCGCCCTCGCCCTCGCCGGCCGCCGCGACGGCAGCGCATCCGTTGCGGCGTAAGGTAGCAACGTGTGACGCGAGGGCCGTGGACCATATGGCAATCGTTTAGCCTGCGGCGAGCATGTCCAACTATGGCAGGACCATGTGGTTCGGCCCCCACAACCCTCAACATCATCCCCACGCAGGCGGGGATCCACGCAAGCCAGAGCAAGCATCGTCGTTAGCCGCAATCAACTTGGCATAGATGCTCGCCTTCGCGGGCATGACGGCTGTGGAGGGCGCAGGCGCGCTAAAAAAAACGGGACGCACGGCTGCCGCGGTGGAACCTTGAGCGGTGCTGAAGACTTTATTGTCAGACCGCAGACGAGCGGTTGCGGAGGCAATCAATGGCCATTCTCACCACGGCGCTTGCCAACCTCATCATCATCCTCATCATCGGCATCGTCGCCGGCCTGTTCTTCAACCGCTATTCGCGCAGTTGGCTGGCTCGCATCGGCGCCACGAGCCGCAGTGACATGACAACCGCGCTGGTCGGGATCGCCGGTGCGTTCATCGGCTTCCACATCAGTGTCGTGCTGGGCCTGCTGCCGTCGCCGCTGATGCATTACCTGCTGGCAGTTGTCGGCGCGCTGGTCGTGCTCTGGCTGTGGCGCGGCCGGTAGGAGCGGTCCGCCCGCGGGCTACTTCTTGCGCGGCCCCGTGTACTGCTCGATCGGCGGCGTGCCGTGGGTGTGGAAGCTGTCGATGGTCTTGAGCCCCCAG
>DATFCC010000106.1:0-3377 GCA_035253505.1 Hyphomicrobiaceae bacterium | reverse complement strand
CGCGAGTTGGAGAACATGGTGCGCCGGCTGGCGGCCCTGCATCCCGAGGACACGCTGACGGCCGACATCGTCGAGGCGGAGCTGGCCGAGGCCGTCCCTGCACCCCCCGTCGACGGCGGCAATACGTCGAAGGACCTCTCCGAGCAGATCGAGCGCTATCTCGCCGGGCATTTCGCCGGCTACGGGCGCGAGCTGCCGCCGCCGGGCCTCTACGACCGCATCCTGCAGCACGTGGAGCGCCCGCTGCTGATGGCGGCGCTGGCGGCCACGCGCGGCAACCAGATTCGCGCCGCCGCGCTCCTCGGCCTCAACCGCAACACGCTGCGCAAGAAGATCCGCGACCTCGACATCCAGGTGTTCCGCACCCCGGCCGCTTAGGCCGCTGCTCTGCCTGGCGCTTCCGACTTGGATTGCAAACGCCGTCTCGATCTCGACTCATCCTCGCGCTTGTTGCGAGGATCCAGCTATCCAAGGACTGTGGAGTGGACTGATAGATGGATCCTCGGGACCAGCCTGGACAAGCCCGAGGATGACTCGCTGACTGTTCTAACCAACCTGCAAAGGCTGCCGTAGGTTGCGTCGAGCGTCAGCGATGACGCAACGGCATCGAGGGCGCGATGCGGCTTGCGTCGGGTCTGCGCTCGCTTGACCCGACCTACAGCAAGCGTGGCGGATGCCGACTACACCGCCGGGCCTGCGCCATACACGACCCGGGCGCGCTCCTCGAAGGCCTGCGTGTAGCGGCGGAACACGCGATCGAACAGGCTGCCCACCAGCATCTGCAGCATCAGCGACTTGAACTCGTAGGCGATGAAGAATTCCACGTCGCAGCCGCCGGGCGCCGGCGTGAAGCTCCAGCGGTTCTGCACCGTGCGGAAGGGGCCGCTCGGATACTCCGGCACGCTGCCCGCATGCACCTCGAGTGCCGCCGCATCGAGCACGACGCGGCTCGTGAAGCTCTCGCGGATGGCGTGATAGCCGACGGTCATCTCGGCGATCAGCACGGCCTTGTCGCCCATGCTCTCGCGCTTCAGCACGCTCAGCCCCTCGCACAGCGGCAGGAACTTGGGGTATTGCTCCACATCGGCGACGAGGTCGAACATCTGCCGCGCCGTGAAGGGCACGCGGCGCGTGGTGCTGAAGGACGGCATGGCCTCATGCCTACCCGTCAATCCGCGCGCACGCCATCGAGAAATCGGGCCGCGTCGCGATCACGCCGCACGACCACCGGCGTCAGGTGGCGCCCGTGCTCGGCCAGCATGGCGATGACCCGCGGCCGCTCCTTGAACGGAAACTCCCAGATATAGCGGAAGAACTCCCAGTCGATCTTCTCGGGGCAGCCGGGAGCCAGGTCCTCGCGCACGCGGCCATAGGACTTGGCGATGCGCCGCAGCACCCGCGGCAGGGCCACGCGCCGCGGGTAGTCGAACCACACGACCGTATCCGCCCTCGGCAGACGCAGGTCGAGGGAGGAATCGTAGTTGCCATCCATCACCCAGGCGTCGCGCGCGACGAGCGCCGTCACCCTGGCGCGCCACGGCTCGCGCGGCGTGACCTTCCAGCCCGGCTGCCAGAACTCCCTGTCGAGATGGATGAGCGGCAGCCCCGTGCGCTGCGCCAGCTTGCGCGAGAACGTGCTCTTGCCGGCCCCCGGTATGCCGATGACGAGCACGCGCTGCATGGCATGCGCTCAGGCGCGCGCCGCCAGCCGTGCTGCCTTGAGCCGGGCGAAATCGGCACCCGCATGATAGGACGAGCGCGTCAGCGGGCTTGCCGACACCAGCAGGAAGCCCTTGGCCAGCGCCGTCTTCTCCAGCGCCTTGAACTCGTCGGGGGGCACGAACCGCTTCACCTCGGCGTGCTTGCGCGTCGGCTGCAGGTATTGACCCACCGTCAGGAAGTCGACGTCGGCCGAGCGCAGGTCGTCCATCACCTGCAGCACCTCCTCGCGCTCCTCGCCCAGCCCCACCATGATGCCCGACTTGGTGAACATGGGGGGCGCCAGCTCCTTCACCCGTTGCAGCAGCCGCAGCGAGGCGAAGTAGCGCGCGCCCGGGCGGATCTTGAGATAGAGGCCGGGCACCGTCTCGAGATTGTGGTTGTAGATGTCGGGCGCGGCCTCCACCACAGTCTCCAGCGCGCCGTCCTTGCGCAGGAAATCGGGCGTGAGGACCTCGATGGTGGTCCCCGGCGCCTGCGCACGGATCGCGCGGATGGTGCGGGCGAAATGCTCCGCGCCGCCGTCGGGCAGGTCGTCGCGGTCGACGGAGGTGATGACCACGTGCTCCAGCCCGAGCTTGGCGACGGCCGCCCCGACGTTGTCGGGCTCAGCCGGATCGAGGGGTCGCGGCAGCCCGGTCGCCACGTTGCAGAAGGCGCAGGCGCGCGTGCAGATGTCGCCCATGATCATCATAGTGGCGTGGCGCTGGGTCCAGCACTCGCCGATGTTCGGGCAGGCCGCCTCCTCGCACACGGTGTGCAGCCCGTGCTCGCGCACGATGCGCCGCGTCTCGCCGAACTGCCCCGAGGCCGCCGGCACCCGCACCCGGATCCAGTCTGGCTTGCGCAGCAACGGCGTGTCGGGGCGGCCCGCCTTCTCGGGATGCCGCGGAGGCCGGTTGTCGATGATGGTGACCATGCTGTTCCTGTCGGGCGCCTGCCCGGGCGCGGGTTGCCGCCCGCCACCGTGAACTTGGCGGCCGGGGCCGGCAAAATCAAGCTGGGCCGGGCCTGTGAATTTCCCCCCGCCTTCCACAAAGCCGTCCTCTTTCAGGTCTAGCAAGGATGCTGAGGGTACGGGCGCCTGTGCGGCGCTTGGGGGAATGCGATGGACCAGACCCTTCGCTACGCCGCGGTCGTCGCCGGCGCGGGCTTGGCAGGCTGCCTCTTGCTGTTTGCCCTGCCGGCGCGCCAGGGCGGCGGTGCTGCACCTACCGAGGCGGTGGTGGTGACCCTGCCGCCGAGCCGTGGCGAGGCGCATAGACCCCCTGTTCCCGTCCCCGCCCCCAGGCCCGCCGTCAATCCCGCGACAGCGCAGAAAGAGCCGGTTTCGATCGGCCGCCAGTTGCAGATGGAGCTCAGGCGCGTGGGCTGCTACGGCGGCGCCATCGACGGCCATTGGAATGCCGCCACCCGCCAGGGGATGAAGACCTTCACCGACCGCGTCAACGCCAAGCTTCCCGTCGAGCGGCCCGATCCGATCCTGCTGGCTCTGGTGCAAAGCCAGCGCGAGCCAGTCTGCGTCCCGGCCTGCGCCGAGGGCCCGCAAGCCGCCGACGGCGGTCGCTGCCTGCCGCAGCCGGCCGGCACTCAGGAGGCGGCGGCGAGCGCCGAGACGGCGAGACCTGCGCCTGCCGAGATTCGCCCGTCGGCGCCCG
>DATFCC010000105.1:0-23586 GCA_035253505.1 Hyphomicrobiaceae bacterium | reverse complement strand
GCAGGCGCTGGGAGTCAATTCCCGCAGGCGCCAGGATTTCGATGGCGCTCTTGGCTTTGCCCGTGAATTCCGCGGCGCGCGCGGCCTTGGTCAGAGCCCCCTTAGTGCGCTCATCGATGCCGCGGGTTGCTGGCGCCATGGCCAACTCCTGCCCGGCCAGCACCACCAGCGTGCCCGCCGGCGAGGCAGACAGGGAGGCGAACTCGATTGCAAGGGGCTCGGGCATCAAGCGGTCTTTCGGGCTCGAGGCGGCACAGCCGGGGAAGAGCGACTGAGCCTAGATGCCATCGGCGCCCGGTTCTGCCAACAGGCAAGCCGTCGCGTGCATCCCAGAGATGCGTCGCGGCGACGAATGCGCCCCCGCGCATGGTTCTTCCGCGGCTGGCGGCCACCCCTGGCCCCTCTCACCTGCCGAAGCCTGCGTGCAGATCAGACCATTTCGGCCATGTAGTATTTATCGGCCAGATGGCACCAGCCCAGGCGCCATTCGATGGGTCGGCCGTCCAGGGCACGCACGATGCGGTCCAGCACCATCACCGGCGTGCCGCCGGCAACGCCCAACTTCTGTGCGATCTCCGGTGGCGCGCCATCCGCGGAGACCCGTTCCTCGGCCTTGCCGAGCAGAATGCCGTACTCCTGGGCCAGCACGATGACCCGATCGGCGACCGCCGTTTTCCTGCCATCGCCGGCAAGATCGGGAAACAGTGCCGCCGGCAGCGTGACTTTCTCGACCAGGAAGACACGGCCGTTCTGGTGGCGCACCCGCTCGATGCGGAACACGCGCTCTCCAGCCTGCAAGCGCAACCGCTCGCGCTCCTGCGCGCCTGCTTCGCCCTCGGACATCTCGGCGGACTTGATCTGGCCGCTGGTGCGCTTGCCGTCGGCCGCGCGGATGTTGCAGAAGCGCGCCGCCAGCTCGTCGGAAGATTGATCATTGACGAAGGTGCCCCGCCCCTGCCGGCGCGTCAGCAGGCGCTCGGCCTCCATCAGGTCCAGGGCCTTTCGCATGGTCCCGGCGCTGACGCCGAATTCCCGCGCCAGATCGCTCTCGTTGGGGATGGCAGCGTTGGGCTTCCATTCCCCGCTGGCGATGCGCTCCACCAGCGCGTCTCGCAATTGCAGATAAAGAGGTTTGTTGGAAAAGCGCGTCGTGGGAGTCTCGCGATCGTGCAGCACCGGGTTGGCCTCCTAGCTCGAGCTGCCCTATATCGGATATCTCGCACAATATATGTGCTAATATATCCCGCTTATAATTTGTCATTTGCAAATATATCTCGCCCGACCTCCGTTCTTCATTGCGGTAACTCAGTCTCAACATAGATCATATGCTGCATAGGTCGAGTAATGGACCTTAGTTATGCACGACTCTTCCGGTCCAGATCTCGGCCGCTTCTCCGCAGAGTTGAACCCGACCATCATACCCGTTTCTTCGCCGGCAAGCCTACAACGTCGAGGCGAGTTGGCATGCTACGGGCGTCGGACAGCCGTACGGGAAGCGCTCACCTCTCCTGCGCGGAAGGCAATGTCGGTCCGAGCACGCTTCGTGATAGCGAACGGTTTTCGCAAGCTCGGAGATGCGTCAGATGGCCAACAACATCGACTTGAAGGAGCGCAAGGCCGTCGTCACCGGCGGGGCGCAGGGTTTCGGCAAGGCGATCACCGAGCGCTTCCTGAAATCCGGCGCCGCCGTGGCCATCTGGGACAAGGACATCGCGCTCGCGCGCAAGACCGCCAAGGCGCTGGGGGCGGGGGCGACCGCAATCGCCTGCGACGTCGGCGATGCTGCATCCGTGGCCGAGGCGCGCGATGCCACCATCAAGGCGCTCGGCCGTATCGACATCCTCATCAACAATGCGGGCATCGCCGGCGCCAACGCCAAGACGTGGGAGACCGAGATCGATGAATGGCGCCGCGTCATGCGCATCAATCTCGACGGCCCCTTCATTTGCTCGCGCGCCGTCGTGCCGCACATGATCGCCCAGAACTACGGACGCATCGTCAATATCGCTTCCATCGCGGGCAAGGAGGGCAACCCCAACGCCGCTCACTACTCCGCCTCGAAGGCCGGAGTGATCGCCCTCACCAAGTCGCTCGGCAAGGAGCTTGCCGGCTACGATATTGCCGTCAACGCCGTGACGCCGGCCGCTGCCAAGACGGCCATTTTCGACCAGCTCACGCAGGCCCATATCGATTTCATGTTGTCGAAGATCCCGCGTAACCGCTTCGTGACGGTGGAGGAGCTGGCCGCGCTGGTCGCCTGGATGGCCTCGAGCGAGAACTCCTTCACCACCGGCGCCGTGTTCGACATCTCGGGCGGGCGCGCCACGTACTGAAATCAATCGGTTCGCGGAGCGGAGACGCAGCCGATCAGCCGCGTCCCGCAGGGCCGACACCAGGTGCTTCAGGCACAACGTCGGCCTGCTCGGGCCCGCCGAAGCCGTGCATGTAGAGGGCCCACTGCAAGCCGACCAGGCTGCCCTTGACGCGGGGCAGCACAAGCAGCGTCGCAATCAACGTCAATGGCAGCCAGATCGCCAGATGTACCCATGTAGGTGGCGACAGCCCGCGCTCCAGCGACAAGGCGCCGCCGACGATGAAGTGGCCGACAATCAGGATGGTGAAGTAGGCCGGCGCGTCGTCGGCGCGATGATGATGCAGGGCCTCTCCGCATGCCGGGCAGTGCGGGTTGACCTTCAGGTACCGGCCGAAGAGCCGCCCCTTGTCGCAGTTGGGGCACCTTTCCGCGAAGCCCCGCCACAGCGCGCGGGCTGCATCGCGCGGCGGCCGCAAGTTGTCGGTGTCCTCAACCATGCCATGGATTTAGGCCGTTCTCCGACCACCCACATCGTGACAAATCGACCGTTGCACGGGCGTTCCTGCCTGCTTGCGCGTCATTTTCGGATCCAGCCCCAATTTCCTGTGGATAAGTTGCATTGGCCAATTGACTGCTCGCCCCCGCACTTTGCGAGGTAGGCCGGGGTGGCGCTGCGGCCGTCAGCCGGGCGATTGGTGCGTCAAGGGATTGGCGATGAGTCTTGCCAGGGGCCGGGAGCTCAAGCTCGAACTCACACATGACGAGTTGCAGCAGGTGCGATCCCAGCCCGCGCTGGGTAGCATCGCAGCCGGCGAGCCGGTGATCTGCAGGACACGCTCGCTCTATTTCGACACCCCCGACCATCGCATGCGATCTCTCGGTTTCTTCGTCCGCCTCCGGTCCGAGGGCGACGGGTGGCTGCAGACGATCGAGGGCGCCGATGGACGCAACGAGGCGATCGACGCGACGCCGGTGGCCGTGGCGGGGCCGGATCCCGACGTGCAGGCGATTCCCGATCGCCACGTGCGCCGCACGCTCAAGAAGGCCTTGAAGCACGCGAGCCTGGCGCCCGTGTTCGAAACGGTGGTCGAGCGCACGACGCGGCGGCTGCATGCAAGTGGGGCCGATGTGCAGCTCGCGCTCGAGGAAGGCTTCGTGCGCGCCGGCAACGCGCAAGACAGCCTGTGCGGGGCCGAGCTGGCGCTGACATCCGGCAATCCTGAGGCGCTGCTGCAGGCGGCGACGCGCCTCTTTGCCGACACGCCGGTGCGCCTCCCTGCCGCCAGCGCTGCCGAAAAGGGTTACGGGCTCGCCCGCGGCCGACCGGGGCGCGACGGCGCCCCTCACGCTGGGTCGCTCGAGCTCCGCTCCGGCCAGAGCTGCGCGGAGGTGTTCGGTATCCTGGTGCACACGGCAGCGGAGCAGATCGCCGCCAGCCGCAACCTGGTGCTCGAGAGCGAAGCGCCGGCGGCCGCGCACCAGTTGCGGATCGGCCTGCGCCGCTTGCGCAGCGCGCTCGTGGCCTTCCGGCCCCTGGCGGACAGCCCGGGGCTGCGCGGTCTCGAGGAGCAGGCACGGACACTGGCGCACAGCGTCGGCGCACTGCGGGATGCCGACGTCCTGATCGAGGACATCTGCGGCCCGGTGACGGCGGCGATGCGCGTGGATCCCGGCCTGGTGCGGCTCAACGAGGCCCTGGCAGCGCACCGCGAGGAGGCGCGCCGGCGGGTGCGCTTGGAGCTTTGCAGCCGGCCGTGGGCGGTGTTGCAGCTCAAGCTTGCGTTGTGCCGCAACGGCAATGACGACAATGCCCTGGCGGTGCCGATCGGCGATTTCGCGCGCTCGGCCATGCGCCGGCGCTGGCGCAAGGTCGCGGCAAGCGGCGCACGGCTGGAGCACCTCAGCATCGAGGAGCGCCACGCCATGCGCAAGGCGCTCAAGCAGCTACGCTATACGGCAGAATTCTTCGCCAGCCTCTATCCTGCGCGAGCGACGCGGCGCTTCATCAAGGAGGTGCGCGCGCTGCAGGAGGTGTTCGGCTACCTCAACGACGTGGCGGCGGCCGAACGGCTGACCGCCATCTGCAATACGGCCTGCGCCGAAAGCCCCGAGGCACAACGGGCGGCCGGCTACATCCTCGGCTGGCACAATGCGCAGGCGGCACGGGCTTGGCGGCACGCGCACGCGGGCTGGAAGAAGCTCGAGGCCATGCCGCGCTTCTGGGCCTGATCCTGTCGCGTCACGCGGCCCTTGCCCGCCCGCACAAACCCCCTGTCACAGCGCTGTAATCGGACTCGGCGAGCTTCCCGCGCCGACACGCGCACGAGGAAGCCCCGATGACGCCGCTCGACTGGCTGCTGCTGATCTTCTGCGCCACAGCCTCGTGCCTGCACGTAGCGACCGCCGTTCTCGCCATGCGCCGCTGCCGCAAACCGGAAAGGCTGCTCCCGGCACCGGATGGAGCTCCACCGGTGAGCATCCTGCGCCCTGTGTGCGGCCTCGACAGCTACGACGCAGTCACCCTCCAGTCCGGCTTCGAGCTCGACTATCCGAGCTACGAGCTGATCTTCTGTTGTGCCGATGGCCATGACGCTGCCGCCCACTTGGTCCGCGACCTGATCGCGGCGAACCCTGGGATCAGCGCACGGCTCCTCATCGGCAACCACGCAATCTCCGCCAACCCGAAGCTGAACAATCTCGTGAAGGGTTGGAGCGCGGCGGGCAGTGAATGGATCATCTTCGCCGACAGCAACGTGCTGATGCCGCGCGACTACGTGCAGCGCCTGCTGGCGGGCTGGCGCAGCAGCACGGGCATCCTCTGCTCGCCGCCCATCGCCTGCTACCCGCAAGGGTTCTGGGCCGAGCTGGAGTGTGCCTTCCTCAACACCTACCAGGCACGCTGGCAGTACGCTGCCGATGGTCTCGGCATGGGCTTCGCTCAGGGCAAGACCATGCTCATGCGGCGCCAGGACCTCGCCGGCGCCGGCGGCATTCGCGCCCTTGCCGAGGAGATCGCCGAGGACGCTGCCGCCACCAAGCTCGTGCGCCGCCTCGGGCTCACGGCGAACCTCGTCGAGCCACCCTTCGGCCAGCCGATCGGCGCGCGCACCGCCCGTCAGGTCTGGAACCGCCAGGCACGCTGGGCGCGCCTGCGCCGCGTCAGCTTTCCCGGCTGGTTTGCCGCGGAAATCCTCACCGGCTGCCTGCTCCCGCTCGCTGCTGCGGCCGTGCTCGCCGACACGTTGGAGCTACCCGCCGCGGCCGCGGTGTCCGTGCTGGCGGCCCTTTGGTTCGGAAGCGAGGCCATGCTCGCGCACGCTGCGGGCTGGCATCTGAGCCTGCTCTCGCCGCTCGCTTGGGCAATGCGCGACGCCCTGCTGCCGTTCGTTTGGCTGCACGCATGGGTCAGCGAAGGCTATGCCTGGCGCGGCAACGAGATCAGCACCGTGGAAGGCAGCGCCCACTGATCCGTCCCCCCTCCTTTGAGGCGTGTGAAAGGGGCCTGCTTCAGCTCGCGGCGAAGAGATCGGCCCGGCGTTTGAGAATCGATTGCGCCTTGTAAGGGGCTATCTTGTACTCCCAGCCCTGGGTGCGCTTGGTGATGTCCTCGGCGGTCTTTCTAGCCTCGTCCTCGGTGCCGGTCGCCTCGATCGAAACCCAGGTGTCCTCGCCTTCCTTGCGCAGCTTGAGCGTGACGCTGAGACCGCCGTCGGCCTCGACCTTCACCACGCTCAGGTCGGCGGGAGGCGGCGCGGCACCTGACGGCTTGCGCACGTCGTCGAGCTCGATGTTGCCGGCAGCGCGGACGATGCCGTCGAGGCCGGCACCCTCCTTCAGCTTCTTGTCCGCCGGCATGCCGGCAAGGGTGTACTTGGCTTTGTCCGCCGCGTCGCGTTCGATCACCAACGGTTCTTCGCCGGGCATTTCCAGCGTGAGCTTGGCGATCTTGGGCTGGGGCACGTCGAGGACATTAGCCGGCACCCAGTCGCGGGGCGACAGCGAGATATCGAGGTCAGCGCTGCTGAGCCAGCTCTGCACATCGCCCGGCTTGCGCACATACGTGGCGCTCTTGCTGCCGCCGAGCGCGTCGAAACGCTTCTTGCCGACGATGGTCTGCGCGATCACGCCGCCTTTGTCGTCCAGGAGGCGGACCTCGCGGGACTTGCTATCCTTGCCGTTCGGGTCCTCGACCTCGAGCAGCGCGTAGCGGTCCTTGTTGCGCGTCTTGGGCTCGACCAGCTCGGCACCCGACAGCTTGACGAGCAGAGCGCGCACGGAATCGGCCTTGGCCGGGTAGCCGCCGCGGTCGGCCAGCGACCACGCCTCCTTGTCACGCACGAGCGTCAGGGATTTGTCTGCCTGCTTCAGCTCGATGCGGGCGATGCGGCTTGCCTGCGCGGCAAGGCCGGGGAACAGTGCCGCTCCCGTCACCTTCGGCTGCGACCACCGGTTGTTCGCGAAATAGGTCGCTATGGCCACCACCAGCGCGATTGCCGTCACCACCGCGAGCGCGGCGAAGGATCGGGGCTTCATGGCTTGGGCTCCGTTGCCTGCGCGGCCGCGCCGGGAGGCGGCGGGCGCCGCCGCTGCAACGCCGCCCAGCCCAGTCCGCCGAAGCCGATGAGCAGCGGCACCAGGGCGATGTTGGCGAACTTGAGCCAGCCGTCGAGGCGATCGATATCCTCGCGCAGCGCGCGCTTCACCTCGCGCAACTCCCGCCGGATCGACAGCATGTCACCGCGGAACTTCTCGATCGTCTGCCGATCCCCTTCGCTCAGGATCAAGCTGCCGCCCTCGCCCGTGTTCTCGAGCTTGGAAAGCTGGTCCTGCACCTCCTTGAGCTTGGCGGTGAGGGCCTGCTCCTTCTCGCGATAGCGCTGCTCCGCCTGGCGGCGCAGCTCGTTGACGAGCGTGAACGGCCGATCCTCGGCGCCGCGCCCGCGCAGGGCGATCAGGGCATCCGAGCCCGACAGGTTGTCGAGCGCATTGACGATGAACGCCGCGTTGCTGGCGTTGGGGATCGGCACCTGCTGTCCAAGGAAGTCGCGCACGTCGACCCAGAACTGGTCGGCCAGCAGATCCGTATCCGCGATGACGATGGCATTGATGCGACCGGACGTCTTGTGCGGCTTGGCCGGCGTCCCGGCCTCGGCCTTGTCGCCCTTCTTGTCGTCCTTCGCTTTGGCATCCTTGGCGGCGTCGGGTTTGTCGCCCTCCTTCTTCGGCTTGTCGGCACCGTCGGCCTTGGCGGGCTCGGGCGCGCCGTTCGGGTAGGCGCTGCTGGCGGTGCCGGCGACGCGGGCCGCCAGCATCAAGGGCCTGCCCTCCGGCTTGTAGGCGCGCAGCAGGGCGACGGGATCGGGCATTCCCGCGAACTTGTCCGCCGGTATCTGCATCGCTTGCGGACTGGTCAGCAGGATCGGCGTGACTTGCGTCGAGGCCCCCTCCGCCTTCGACAGGAAGCCGGCCGAGGCCAGGTTCAGCTTCTCCACGCCACCCGAGAGGACGTCCTTCTGATCGATGCTGCGCCGGTCGAGGCCGAGCCAGGCCACGTATTCCGTCACCGTCGGCCGCGCGCCGCCTCCGAATTGGACGCGCCGGGCCGTAGCGATATCGCCGACGGCCTTGGTGGGGTCGAAGTCGACGCCCCAGGCCTTCAACAGCTTGATGAAGTCCGGGCTGGGCGGCGGCGGAGGCATGCCCATGCCCATCGGCCCCATGCCGCGGTTGGCCATCTCGGCGACCGGATCGACCAGCGCCAGGACCTTGCCGCCGCCGAGTGCGTACTGATCGATGGCGTAGGCCGCCTCCGGAGTCAGCTTGTCCGGCTGGGCCACCATCAGCACCTCGACGTCGGCGGGAATTTCCTTCACGTCCTGCGCCAGGGTCTTCACGTCGAAGAACTCGCGCATCTGCTCCATGATCATCTGCGGCGGCTGCTGGCGGCCGCCGCCCATCATGGCCATCGGGCTCATGCCGCCGTCGAGCGGCAGGCCGGTCATCAGGCCCACCACCCGCTTCTTCGGGTTGGCCAGCGTGTAGATCAGCTTGGTGAGGTCATACTCGAGGAAAGCCTCGCGATCGGTGGTGAAGAAAGGAATGCTGGCGTCGGTGTCGGTCGAGTTGCTGCCGACGAGACCGAAGTAGCCGACCTCGCCCTCCTGGTTGAGGCGAACGCTCCGCAGACCGGCGGCCACCGCCCTGTCCTCGGCATCGGAAAACGGCTCGGGATCGAAGACGGCGACCTCCAGCCGGCCGTTGGAGAGGTCGCTGTACTGCTCCAGCAGAGCGCGCACGCGCTCGAAGTAGCGTGAATAGACGGGCGCCGCCTCACCCAGCCGCTTGGAAAAGTAGAGCCGCATGCTGATGGGCTCGTCGATGGCGCGCAGCATGCCGCGCGTGCCATCCGAGATCGTGAACAGGCGCTGCTGCGTCAGATCCGCCTTGGCATTGCGAAGCGCGCTGCCTGCGAACAGGTTCACGCTGAGCAGCAGGACGAGGCCGAGCCCGATGCCGATCCAGGCCAGCGCATGCCGCGGCAGCCGGGCGCCGCGCGCGGCGATCCAGTCGGTGATGGGACGGAACAGCTCGTTGATTCTGTCGAGAAAGCTCTGCACGGGTCTTCTCCCTCACTCGGCCTTCTTGAGCTCGATCAGGACACGGTTCGCGAACAGGGCGAAGGCGATGAGCGACAGGTAGAAGATGATGGAGTTGAGCTCGAGCACGCCCTTGGCGATGCGGTCGAAGTGCGACAGGAAGCTCATCGAGGAGACCGCCGAGACGACGAATGACGGCGTCCATGCACGCAGCACGTTGAGCACGAGCTCGAGCCCGCTCATCACCAGCAGAAAGCAGAGAGTTGCCGATACGATGAAAGCGATCACCTGGTTGCGGGTGAGCGCCGAGATGCACGAGCCGATCGCCAGGAACGCCCCGGCCATGAGGAAGCTGCCGAAATAGCCCGCCACGATCACCCCGTTGTCGGGGTTGCCGAGGACGTTGACCGTGATCCACATCGGCAGCGTGAGCAGCAGGGCGACGCCGATGAAGGCCCAGGCGGCGAGGAACTTGCCGAGGATGGCCTCCCAAGGGGAGATGGGCAGCGTCATCAGGAGCTCGATGGTGCCCGACTTGCGCTCCTCCGCCCAAAGCCGCATGGCGACCGCGGGCACGAGCAGCAGGTAGAGCCAGGGATGGTACTGGAAGAAGGGAGCGAGATCAGCCTGGCCGCGCTCGAAGAAGTTGCCGACGTAGAAGGCGAAGGCCCCTGTCAGCGCCACGAAGATGATGAGGAATACGGTGGCGAGCGGCGTCGAGAAGTATGAGAAGAACTCGCGTTTGGCGATGATCCAGGTATTGCGCGCAAGCTCATGCATGGCTGGTCCCGGCGTCGGACGTTGTGATCTGACGGAAGACGTCGTCGAGGTTGCCACGCTCGACGCTCACCTCCTCGGCCTCGATGACTCGGGCGCGGATGAGCGAGGCGAGCTCGGAGGGCACGGGAGCAGCGGGGCTCGGCAGGGCTCGCAGGCGAATCTTGCCGTTGGCGGCTCCGACCCGCTCGACACTGGCAATGGCAGCGAACTCCGTCAGCGCCTTGGCCACCGCCTCCGCACGCCCGGTGGCCACGTGCAGCGAGATGGTATTGTGGTGCGGCAGTCTGGCCATCAGGTCCTCGGCGGTGCCGTCGGCTACGATGCGGCCGCGATTGATGATGACGGCACGCGAGCACACCGCCTCCACCTCCTCCAGGATGTGGGTGGAGACGATGATCGCCTTGTCGGCCGCCATGGTGGAAATCAGTTGCCGCACCTGGTGCTTCTGGTTGGGGTCGAGCCCGTCGGTGGGCTCGTCCATGATCAGAACCTGAGGATCGTGCAGGATGGCCTGGGCGATGGCCACGCGGCGTTTGAAGCCCTTCGACAGCGTATCGATCTTCTGCTCGAGCACGGAGGCAAGCTGCGTCTTGTCCACTGCGGCGCCGACCCGGCGCTTGACCTCCTCGCCCTCGAAGCCGCGGATCTCGGCGATGAACCGGAGAAACGCGCGCACGCTCATGTCGCCGTAGCAGGGTGCGCCTTCGGGCAGATAGCCGAGCTTCCGCTTGGCCCGCTTAGGCTCGTCGAGCACGTCGATGCCGGCGATCCGGGCGCTGCCGGCATCGGGCTCGAGGAACCCGGTCAGCATCTTCATGGTCGTCGACTTGCCGGCGCCGTTAGGGCCGAGGAAGCCGAGCACCTCGCCCTTGTTGACCTGCAGCGAGATGCCGTCGACCGCCAGAATCTCGCCGAAGCGCTTCCGCAGATCGGAGCCCTCGATCAAGACCGCCATTGAGCAATCCTCCATCGGTCTTGCACGCCGGTGACAAAGTCTGGAACCACGCGCAAATGTGGCTTTTTCTTGTTGCCGGAGCAGGGTGTGACAGTCGGGCGCTCGTTGGGGCGAACGCCAAATCCTTCCTTGCGCCTAATTAGGCGGCAGGATGGCAGTGTCAAGTTAAGAGTGCTAAAGGTTCCGGCGACGCGCCCGCCGGCACGATCCTCCGACGCCGGATCAGCCCCGCGTCAGTGCTTGTGACCCTTCGAGGCCTCGGCGAAGGCTGCCTTCTGCTCGGCGCTGGCCTCCTTCTGGTGCGCGGCCTGCCACTCCTTGTAGGGCATGCCGTAGATGATCTCCCGGGCACCATCCTTGCTCAACTCCAGGCCCTTGGCGTTGGCGGCTTCCTGGTACCAGTTGGCGAGGCAGTTGCGGCAGAAGCCGGCCATGTTCATCAGGTCGATGTTCTGCACGTCTCCGCGCTGGCGCAGGTGCTCCACCAGGCGGCGGAAGGCGGCCGCTTCCAGCTCCGTCACCAGTGTGTTGTCGATCTTGGTCATGGCAGGACCTCCCTACTCGGTTCGCGCGCCGGGCGACGTCCCTGGCTGGCATCGTGCGCGGACAGCGGCACAGCCTTGCGCATGGATGTAGCATGCAACAGCCCGCCGACAAGGCCGGCCAGTCGCCGCGCCCAGGCCGCCTGGCCCGCCGCGTCGCGGATCAGGTCCTGGCGGATCTCGATCAGCGCATTGACGAGCCCGCGGCCCGTCGCGTGCTGCCAGAGGCTGTCCCCCTCGAGCTGACCCGAATAGGGCTCATTGTCGCCCACGATGAGGTCGCCTTCGGCGCGAAAGGCCTCGAGCAGCGGTTTCGCCAGCCGTACGTCCTTGTCCCAGAGCACGCCGACGTGCCAGGGACGCGGCGTCTCCTTCCAGCTCTCCGTGAACGAATGGATCGACAACAGCCGAGGCGCCAGACCGCTCGCGATGCAGCGGTCGATGACGACATCGATGGCACGATGGTAGGGGGCATAATAGAGGCGTATGCGGCGCTCGCGCTCGGCCTCGTCGAGATGCTTGTTGCCGGGGACCACGGCCCCGTCCGAGAGGCGCATGATCAGGGTGGGATCGTCGATGCCGCGGTTGGGATCGATCAGCAGCCGGGAATACCGCGTCATCACCGCGGGCACGCCGAGCGCCGCCGCCAGGCCTCGCGTCACCGCCGCCGCACCGATGTCGTAGGCGATGTGGCGTGTGAGTTGCTCCGGCGCCAACCCCAGCGTGCCATAGCCCGGCGGAATGGCATTGCCGGCGTGATCGCAGAGGAGCACGAGGCCGGCATCGGCCCGTCCGCCGATCACCACGTAGCTGTCGTGCTCTTCGGTGCGAATTTCGCGTATCGGGGCGGCGTCGTGCGGCATGGGGCGGACTATAATTCCCATCGCCGTCACCGGCAAAGCGACACCTCACCGCTTGACGCTGCGCACGCGCGGTCCGCAAATGAGCCTGCGCACTGGGAGTTGCAGCGATGGCTGAGAGCAAGGCACCATCGGACACGCGTGCCGGACTGCTCCAGCTCTACGAGGCAGCCGTCGCGACCGCACACCCTGATGTGTGCCTTGGCCCGCATCTCCCCCCGCCTCCCGATCACGGCCGCCTCTGGGTTGTAGGGGCAGGCAAGGCTGCGGCGGCCATGGCCGTTGCCGCCGAGAGGCACTATCGCGACGCGGGCTTCCTCGACCGCGTCGGCGGTTTCACCACGGCGCCCCACGGCACGCCGGATGCCCTCGGCGGACCCCGCCCAAGCGTGATCGGCATCGCCTGTGCGCGTCACCCGACGCCGGATGAAGCCAGCGTGACGGCGGCCGAGCGCAGCCTGGCGCTCGTCGCCGAAGCCGGGACAAATGACCGCGTGCTCGTGCTGCTGTCGGGGGGCGCTTCCGCGCTGTGGGCTGCGCCCGCGCCCGGCCTGACCCTGGCGGACAAGACCGCCCTGTCGCGAGGGCTCCTCAAGTGCGGCGCAGACATCCACGAGATGAATGTGGTGCGCCGTCATGTGTCGCGCATCAAGGGGGGACGGCTGCGCAAAGCCACAACTGCGCCGATGCTGACGCTCGCCATCTCCGATGTCCCCGGCGACGATCCGGCCACCATCGGCTCTGGCCCCACGGTCCCCGACCCGACCACGCTTGCCGAGGCGCGGGCTGTACTGGAACGCCGCGGCCCCGCCATGCGCGACCTTGGCCTCGGTTTGTCGCCCGCCATTCACGCGGCGCTCGACGATCCGAGAAACGAGACACCCAAGCCCGGGGACAACGCGTTCGATACGGCGCAGTACCGCATCATTGCCACCCCGGCGGCATCGCTGGCGGCCGCCGCCGCGATTGCCAGGCGACGCGGCTATGACGTTATCGACCTCGGTGATGCCTTGACGGGAGAGGCGCGTGACGTGGCAGCCGCGCACGCTGCGCTGGCACATGAAGCCAGGGCCGCACGGCGCCGCGTCGCGATCCTGAGCGGCGGGGAGCTTTCCGTCACCGTTCGCCATGCCCAGGGGCGCGGCGGCCGCAACCAGGAGTACGCACTGGCCCTGGCGCTCGCCCTGCGCGGTGCCCCGGGAATTGCGGCGCTTGCGGCCGACACGGACGGTATCGATGGCGGTACGGGCCAGGTGAGCGATCCTGCGGGTGCCATCGTCGATGCGACAACGCTGGCGTCGGCGCGCCACCTCGATGCCCAGAAGTTCCTGGACAAGAATGACGCCACGACGTTTTTCGAGGCGGCGGGCGGGCTTGTCGTGCGCGGGCCCACGCAGACCAATGTCAACGACTTCCGCGTCATCCTCGTCGACCCCTGAAACCAAAAGCACTCCTTCGATGTTGGCCACACTGACATTGACTGTACGGCTCGGGACCGTGGGGTGCACGGCATTGGCAATCTCGTTCCTCGCCGGCTGCGACCGGCCGGCATCATCCGGACAAGGCAAGGGCGACCTGACCTTGTGCAACAGCACCGCCAGCCGTATCGGCGTGGCACTCGGCTACCAGGATGCCAGCGGCTGGACCACCGAGGGCTGGTGGAACATTTCGCCCCGGACCTGCGAGACCATCTACAAGGGCGCGTTGTCCAGTCGCTTCTGGTATGTGCATGCCATAGACTACGACCGCGGCGGCGAATGGGCCGGCAAGGCAGCAATGTGCACCACAGACAAGACCTTCACCATCCGCGGCACCGAGAACTGCACGCAGCGCGGTTTCAAGAGCACGAGCTTCTTCGAGGTCGACACGCAGGAAGCGGAGGCGTGGACCATCAAGCTGACCGATCCCGGCGAAGGGGGCGCTAGACCGAAATGAGACGCTCGCGGCGCGTCAAGATTGTCGCCACCCTCGGACCCGCATCGTACGCCCCCGAAATGATCGCGCGTCTCTTCGATGCCGGCGTCGATGTGTTCCGCATCAACATGAGCCATTCGCCCTTCGACCTCGTGAAGAAGGTTCATGCCGCCGTGCGCACGGCGGAGGCCAATTTCGGCCGGCCAATCGGCATTCTATGCGACCTGCAGGGCCCCAAGTTCCGGGTCGGCAACATCGCCGGCGAGCGCGCCGAGGTTGCCGAAGGCACGACGTTCCGGTTCGACACTCAGGAGACCGAGGGCAGCCCGCAACGGGTGTTCCTGCCCCATCCCCAGATCTTCGAAGCGGTCGAGCCGGGGCACACCCTCCTCCTCGACGACGGCAAGATCCGCATGACCGTCATCGACAAGAACCATTCGGGCATCGATGCCAAAGTGGTGGTCGGCGGGATGCTGGCGAGCCGCAAGGGCATCAGCCTGCCCGACACCGTGCTTCCCATCGGCCCGCTTACCGAGAAGGACAAGAAGGACCTCGATTTCGCCCTGCGACTCGGGGTCGACTGGGTGGCGCTGTCGTTCGTGCAGCGCGGCGACGACGTCAAGATGGCGCGCCAGCTCGTCGGCCAGGGCGCCTGGCTGATGTCGAAGATCGAGAAGCCGGCCGCGATCGCCGACCTGGAGAACATCATCTCCTACTCCGACGGGCTGATGGTGGCGCGCGGCGATCTGGGCGTGGAGCTGCCCGTCGAGCGCGTTCCCGGGTTGCAGAAGCAGATCGTGAGCAAGGCTCGCGCCGCCGGCAAGCCGGTGGTGGTGGCGACGCAGATGCTGGAAAGCATGATCGCCTCCCCCGTCCCCACGCGCGCCGAGGTGTCGGACGTCGCCACGGCCGTCTTCGACGGCGCCGACGCCGTCATGCTTTCCGCCGAATCCGCCGTCGGCAAGTACCCGATCGAGGCGATCCGCACCATGGACCGCATTGCCTACGAGGCCGAGAACGACCCGAGCTACGGCGTGATTGTCCACGCCACGCGGACACCCCCGCAGCCGACGGCTGCCGACGCGATCGCCGCGGCCGCGCATACGATTGCCGACACCGTCAAGTTGGCCGCCATCATCTGCTACACGGCGACGGGCTCCACCGCCCTGCGCGTCGCCCGTGAACGCCCGGGGCTGTCGGTGATCGCCCTCTCGCCGGTGCTGGCCACGGCACGCAAGCTGGCGGCGGCGTGGGGCATGCACTGCGTGCTCACCTCGGATCCCGAAAACCAGGCAGCGATGGTGCGCAAAGCGTGCCGCATCGCATTCGACGAAGGCTTCGCCAAGGCTGGCGATGGCGTCATCATCGTCGCCGGCGTGCCTCTGGGATCGCCTGGCACGACCAACATGGTGCGCATCGCCCATCTGGATGATGCAGGCAACCCGGTCGCAGAGGGCGTATAGCCGGCGCCCCGCCGGTCACCGGAACGCTGCCAGCCTTGCGGCCTGCTCGGCGATCAGGCGGGCATTGTTGAGGTCTGCCGTGCCGGCCGGCTCGCCATTGATCAGCACCGTCGGGTTCGACCACACGGGCAGCCTGGGGCATCCGCCACAGCTCTCCTTTGCCGCCATGATGTCCCGCCACTGGTGCCTGCTGACGTAGCTCTGCTCATGGCTGGCGCCGATCAAATGGCCGATCTCGTGCGCGAAGGTGTAGTTCGCGACCGCGCAGGCATGATGCACGACGGCAAATGCATCGTCGGCGTCGGCCCGCACGCGCGTTGCAAGTCCGCAACCGCTGGCGTCATCGACTATGAGGATCGCGATGTCGGCGCGGTAGGTATCGCGCAGAAGGTGCACCTCGTCCATATGCCCGTCGCCCTTGTCGGCGAACCGCCAGAGGTGGTCGAAATGCAGGCCTTCCTCCGCGTAGTCCGTCTGATACGCATGCACGAGCCGCAGCCGGATGTGGTCGAGATTGCTCAGCCGGAACGACCCGTTGGCTCCATCGATGGCGGGATCGACGAGTTCGCGCACGATGTCGCGATAGTGGCGCGCGGCCTTTTCCGTATAGGCCACCAACACGTCTATGACGATCGCGGTCAGCGGTGGAGGCGGCACGCTCCGCGAAATCTGCGGCATCGCCAATGCGATCCGCTCACCCGATTGCGCCCTCGCGTGCGCCTGCGCCCGCATGCCGGCTGTCACCGCTCTCAAGCCGCCGTCGCTGCGCGATGGAATGGGCCCCTCCGCCACCACTGGAGTGGTGGCCGCAATCGTGAGGAGGCCGACGAGGATGCATTTCAAGCCGTGCATGGCGCGCTTCCTGGCTGCTGTCGGAGGGCAAGCCGTTGCGCTTGCCGATCTCCGCTCTGCGCCAGTCATTGGAGCCCGCGCGCGTGAGCCGAGCGGCAGGCCACTGTCAGCGGCGCGTCAATCCCTCGGGTGCTCCGCAGCGCGCAACGACGCTGGCAGCGGAACCAGCCGTCATGGCGCAAAGGCGCCACGTTCGGCCCTGCACGCCGGAGCGCTCGTGCTCGAGCTCTCGCTCTCGCAGCAGCCGGCATCATCGAAAGCTGACGGCGGAATGACGCAGGTTTGACGCAGGGATCACCTATCGGCTCCGCCGGGCGCGGCTGCTTGCTGCACGGCAGTTTCTATGCAAGTAGGATTCGCCAGTCCGCGGGGGCGGAGTCGATGCCGACGGAGGGACAGCAGCGCATGCGGCCATGGCACCTCACGCTGACGCGCGTCGCATTGGCCGCCCTGCTTTTTTGCTGCTGGGGGGCGGATGGCCGCGCGCAGGCGCCGCAAGGCTCACCCCCGCTCAAGGAGGTCGCGATCTCGGCTCAGGCATTCTCCGTGGGAGAGCCGGTTCCGGCCTGGGTCGAGGTGGCGCACATCCCGGAGGCGGCGCAAGGACAGCCGCTCGCCATGCGGCTCGCCGACACGCAGTACATGGTGCGCGACGAGCCGGTCGTGTACGCCCGCCGGGCGATGCTGATCAACGATGCAGCCTCGCTGACGCGGGCCGGGCATGTCGCCATCCCGTTCGTGCCCCAGTACCACAAGGTGAAGCTGCACGGCGTGCGCGTGCTCAGAGGGGGTGAGCGCCTCGACCGCACGGCGTCCTCGACCGTCCGCTTTCTCCAGCGGGAAACCGGGCTCGAGTTCGGCATCTACAGCGGCGAGGTCACCGCGTCCGTGCTCGTGAACGACCTGCGCGTGGGCGATACCCTCGAATACGAGTATTCCATCGAGGGCCAGAACCCGGTCTTCGGCGGCAAGTTCGTGCACTCGACCGGATGGGACCAGGGCCTGGCAACGGGGCGCAGGCGCGTCGTCCTCAACTATCCGGAAGGCCGCAAGATCGCCTGGCGTCTGCTCGGCGGCAGTCAGGGCAAACCCGTGGTGCCCCGCCAGTCGATTGCGGATGGCCTGAACAGGCTCGTCTTCGAGGAGCAGGCGTTGCCCGCGGTGGAGATCGAGCCTTCGACACCCCCCGAGCACGCACCCATCCGATGGCTGCAGTTCTCCGAGTTCCAGAGCTGGGCGGAGGTGGCCACCTGGGCCGAGGACCTGTTCCAGACGCGCGGTGAGCTGAACACCGAGCTGCGCGACCTCGTCGAGGCCTTGAAGAAGAAGCCGACTGCGCAAGAGCGCGTGGCCGGCGCCCTGGAGTTCGCCCAGTCCCAGATCCGCTACTTCTCGGTATCGCTGGGTGAGAGCTCGCACAGGCCCGCGCCGCCCGACCTCGTGCTCGAGCGTCGCTACGGCGACTGCAAGGACAAGTCGCTGCTGCTGATCACGCTCCTGCGTGCGCTCGCCATCGACGCCCGGCCGGTGCTGCTCGACGTCAGCCGCCGCAATCCGCTCGACAAGGCCCTTCCGAGCCCGCTCCTGTTCAACCACGCCATCGTGGAGGTGCGGGTGGACGGCCGCACCTACTATCTCGACCCGACGCGGCTCGGCCAGCATGGACGCTTGTCGCGCATGGGCCAGGTGCACGAGGGTGCGCAGGTGCTCGTTGTGGCGCCGCGCAGCGAGAGCCTGGTTGCCATCGCCAGCCCGAATGCGCGCGAGCTTGCCCGCAGCGAGGTCACGGAGGCCGCGACGCTGGACAAGTTCGACGGCGACGCCCAGCTTCGGGTGCGGCAAGTGTGGCACGGCACCATCGCCGAGAACCTGCGCGTCCTGCAGGAACGGGTCTCGCGCGACCAGCTCTACAAATCCATCGGCGGCGCCATGGAGCAGCGCTATGCGGGCGCTACGCTGGTCGGTGAGCCGGTCATCACCGACGATCGCGTCGACAACGTGATGTCGATGACCGCCACCTATACCGTGCCCAAGCTCGCGACCGAGCGGGATGGCAATTGGTTCGTCCGCTTCGCTCCAGACAACATGAAGGGCATCCTGACGCGGCCCCCCTCGACGTCGCGCACGGTGCCCCTTCAGCTTCCCGCCTTTCCGTTCGATGCCAGGTACACGTTCGAGATCACCCTTCCCGAGGAGGTGCGGGCCGTAACCGATCCGCACACCCAGGCCGTCAAGAGCAAGTTCTTCACCTACGCCGTGACGTCGTCCTTCCGGGGCAATGTGTCCAAGACCACCATCGAGCTTGCGACCCTGGCAGACCAGGTGCCGGCGGCGGACCTGCGCCAGTACAGCGAAGACCTCAGGTCCGTCACGAATATCCTGGCCGGCGTTGTCGCCGTGCCCAAGGCCGCGCTCAAGACAGCCGCCCGCGCGCGCATGCCCAAGAAAGACCTTGGCCAGATGCTGCACGACCGGCAGCAGGAGACGGTCGACAACACCACGAAGGCGATCAAGTCCGGCAAGCTGACGGGCAACGATCTCGTCAGCGCGTACTGCCTGCGCGGGAGCGCTCACAGCGATCTCGGCAAGTTCGCCGAGGCCGTGGCCGACGGCAACGAGGCGGTGCGGTCGGCGCCAGGCTCGACGGCCGCGCTGCTGTGTCGGGGGTCCGCCTATTACAGCGCGGGCGAGTTCGACAAGAGCATCGACGATTTCTCGAGAGCGATCACGCTGGGTTCGACCGGTCCCCGAACGCACTTCCAGCGCGGCATCGCCAGGTTCTACGCCGGCAAGCTCGACGAAGCCTCCGAGGATTTCGCCCGCGCCACGGAGACGGACGATCGGGAGGGCCAGGTCACGTACGATCTATGGCTGGCCTGGACCACCCTGCGGCTCGGCAAGCCTCTACCGGAGGCCGTGCGTGCCCGCGCCGCGGAGCAGCCGCGCGGCGACTGGCCGCGTCCGGCGCTGGCCCTCCTCAGCGGCACCATGACGCCTGAAGAGATGTTGAAGCAGATCGACCGCAAGACCGGAGACGAGCGCAAGATGGCGCTGTCGGAGGGATATTTCTATCTTGCCCAGTACTACCTGGCCCATGGCGACAAGGCCAGGGCGCGCAAATACCTGCTGGAAGCGCGGCGCCAGAACGTCATCATCTACACCGAGCACGCGGCCGCTGCCTTCGAGCTCAAACGTCTGGGCTCGACCGCCGAGACAGGCTCCCTGCCCGGGGGGCCGGCTGCCGGCGCGCCGGCTGAGGTCGACCCCAAGGCTGCGAGCCCTCGCCCCGCGCCGTCGGCGGAAAAGAAGGCTCGCCCGAAGAGCAGCCGCAAACCCGGCGAGGCGTGGAACTCGAATATCTGGCGAGGACAGTGACAGCGGGATTTCGGCGCCTTTGCGACTGCCCGCCCGTCAGCGGAAGAAGATCAGGACCAGAGGCGGCGCGATCAGCGCAACCCCATAGAGTGCGTAAACGTCGATCGCATAGCGCAGCTGCGCCCAGCCCCAATCGCTCCAGGAGGCGGTGCTGCCTTCAGCTTTCGCCATCAGGTAGTCGATCCGGGCATGGTTGTAGGGGCAGCGCCGGACGGCCCCGTTGTAGCGCTGCCGGAACGTCTGCAGCAGAGCCGGGTCATTCGGCTGCATGAGCTTGAGCTCGTGATAGAGGTCGTTCACCGCCAGGGCGCAGCCGTGCATGTGATGCGCCTTCATGCGGTAGTCGTTCATCGACTCGATCAGCGCCAGCACCAGCGAGAAGATCGACGACATGATCGACACCAGCGTGATCAGCCGGTTGGCACTCTCGTCGATGGTCGATGCATAGATCGCCTGCCATACGGACAGGCCGACGAAATACAGCGACACCATCGACATCGAGAACAGCGACAGCGCGTGCTTGCGCTCGAGCCGCTCGGCCGCATTGAAGCGCGCCGCCTTCACCGTGCGCATGGCCGCCAGGAGCTGATCGAACGGCCGCGGATCGGCAGCGACCGTGCCGGCCGCGACGGGGCGAGGAACCAGGATGTCCTCGATCGAGGACACGACGTGAGGCGTGAGCCCGTGCTGTCGCCTGGTGAGAGCCATGCACCCCGTATCGCACATACCGCTGAGCCGGGATGCTGCTTAGCGCGATTCGGCGCTCGTTCGGCGGTCGCCCGGGAAGGTCGTGCCTAGCTTAGTGCACGCGCAGCTCGGTGCCCACCAGGCGCAGCTCGGCAGGCGTGATCAGCTTCTTGTGCGCGACCAGCACGCGGTAGAGTTTGCCGTCGAGGTTGCGCGACCAGAAGTCGAGGAAGCTGCGCAGACGCGGAAACCGCGGATGCTCGTCGTAGTCCTGCCAGATGTAGCTCTGCAGCAGCGAGGGATGGTCGGGGAGGCGGTAAAGAATCTCCGCCGTCGTCAGGCTGAAGCCCGCAAGCTGGGCCCGGAAACCTTGGTCGATGGTCGCGGTCATGGGTTGTCACCTCACCCCGCTGTCGCGCACGCGTAACGAGCCTAGACGCGATTCGCGGTGGCCGGGTTGCATTGTTCCCACAGCATCGACCCAACAATACGCCGTTCCGCCGGAGGCTTCAGTTACTGACGGCACAGATCGGCGGGTATACGTCATCATTTCGTCAACGAAGCAACTCCCGGGCCGGTTCCTGCCTGGCCGGCGCCGAGCCGCTAAGGCGTCACCATCTTCAGGCCGGCGATGCCGGCGACGATCATGGCGATGAAAAACAGACGCGTCACCTCCGCCGGCTCGCCGAACAGCACCATGCCCAGGAGGGCCGTGCCGACGGTGCCGACGCCCGTCCAAACGGCGTATGCCGTGCCGACCGGCAGCGTGCGGACGGCGACGCCCAGCAGAAACAGGCTCAGCGCCATGATGACAGCCGTTCCGACGCTCGGCACGGGCCTGGTAAAACCGTCCGTGTACTTGAGGCCGATCGCCCAGCCGATTTCGAGCACGCCGGCCAAAAGCAGCACCATCCATGCCATTGCACGCCTCCTTGCGGCGGCGAGGTCGTCCTCGCGATTTTTGGGAATACGAGGTCGTCCTCGCAAGCGTTGACGTAGGACACGCGCGGGACGGTTCAAGCCCGCGCCACGCATCACGCGCTGGCACTCTGCGCTTGACACTGCTAACAAGCGTTGAATATAGCTACCGGGCGGAGCCGGGCACCGCGGTCGAATGGGACTGTCGGGCGGCCCGCGCCGATCACAAACTGAACATTCCGTTCTCTGACTGTGAGGTGGAGACCATGAAGTTTCGTCCTCTGCACGATCGCGTCGTCGTTCGCCGCATCGAGGAAGAAATGAAGACCGCGGGCGGCATCATCATTCCCGATACGGCCAAGGAAAAGCCGATGCAGGGCGAGATCATTGCCGCCGGCCCCGGTGCGCGCGACGAAAGCGGCAAGCTTGTTCCCCTGGAGGTCAAGACGGGCGACCGCGTGCTGTTCGGCAAATGGTCGGGCACGGAGGTCAAGATCGATGGCCAGGAGCTCCTGATCATGAAGGAGAGCGACATCCTGGGCATCATCGAGGGCAAGGTCTCCGTCCGCGCCGCCGCCTGAGCGGCGCAGCATTTCGCGGCGGCACGGTTTGCCCTCCCGGGGACTGCCGCCAACCCCTGCTATCCCTAGGAGCCGATAAATGGCAGCCAAAGAAGTCAAGTTTTCCCAGGACGCCCGCGAGCGGATGCTGCGCGGCGCCGACATCCTCGCCAATGCCGTCAAGGTGACGCTGGGCCCGAAAGGCCGCAACGTCGTCATGGAAAAGAGCTTCGGCGCCCCCCGCGTCTCCAAGGACGGTGTGACCGTGGCCAAGGAGATCGAGCTCGAGGACAAGTTCGAGAATATGGGCGCGCAGATGCTGCGCGAGGTGGCGTCCAAGACCTCCGATGTCGCCGGCGACGGTACGACGACGGCGACGGTTCTCGCGCAGGCCATCATCCGCGAGGGCGCCAAGTCGGTGGCTGCCGGCTCCAATCCCATGGATTTGAAGCGAGGCGTCGAGCGCGCCGTGCAGGCCGTGGTCGAGGAGCTGCGGACCAAGGCCAAGAAGGTCACATCGAACGAGGAGATCGCGCAGGTCGGCACCATCTCTGCCAACGGCGACAAGGAGGTCGGCGACAAGATCGCCGAGGCCATGAAACGGGTCGGCAACGAGGGCGTCATCACGGTCGAGGAGTCAAAGAGCCTGGAGACCGAGCTCGACGTGGTCGAGGGCATGCAGTTCGACCGCGGCTACATCTCGCCCTATTTCATCACCAATGCCGACAAGATGCTGGTCGAGCTCGACAGCCCTTACATCCTCATCCACGAAAAGAAGCTCTCCACCCTGCAGCCGATGCTGCCCATGCTGGAGGCGGTGGTGCAGGCGGGCAAGCCGCTCCTGATCGTCGCCGAGGACGTCGAGGGCGAGGCACTGGCAACGCTCGTCGTCAACAAGCTGCGCGGCGGCTTGAAGGTCGCAGCCGTCAAGGCCCCGGGCTTCGGCGACCGGCGCAAGGCCATGCTCGAGGACATCGCCATCCTCACCGGCGGCACCGTCATCAGCGAGGATCTGGGCATCAAGCTCGAGAACGTCGCACTCAACATGCTGGGCCGGGCCAAGCGCGTCTCGATCGACAAGGACAACACCACCATTGTCGACGGCACTGGCAAAAAGGCCGATATCACAGCCCGCGTCAACCAGATCAAAGCGCAGATCGAGGAGACGACGTCCGACTACGACCGCGAGAAGCTGCAGGAGCGTCTGGCAAAGCTCTCCGGCGGCGTGGCGGTGATCAAGGTCGGCGGCGCTACCGAGATCGAGGTCAAGGAGCGCAAGGACCGCGTCGAGGACGCGCTGCATGCGACGCGAGCCGCGGTCGAAGAGGGCATCGTACCGGGCGGCGGCGTTGCCCTGTTGCGCGCCGTGAAGGTGCTCGAGAACATGCGCGGCGGCAACGACGACCAGAAGATCGGCATCGGCATCGTACGCAAGGCGCTGCAGGCGCCGGCCCGCCAGATCGTGCAGAACGCGGGCGACGACGGTTCGGTCGTGGTCGGCAAGGTGCTGGAGAACGCCAAGTATACCTTCGGCTACAATGCCCAGACCGGCACCTACGGCGACCTCGTCAGCGAAGGCGTCATCGATCCGGCCAAGGTCGTGCGCTGCGCGCTGCAGGACGCGGCCTCCGTTGCCGGACTGCTGATCACGACCGAGGCCATGGTGGCAGAGCGCCCGAAGGAAGCGGCCCCGCCGATGCCGCCGGGTGGCGGCATGGGAGGAATGGGCGGCATGGGCGGAATGGACTTCTGATCGCCGCCTCCCGCATC
>DATFCC010000104.1:0-23660 GCA_035253505.1 Hyphomicrobiaceae bacterium | reverse complement strand
GCCTAGGCATGGGCAACGTCGTGGCGATGGAGCGGGCAGACCCTCGCGCCGTCGTTGAGTTTCGTTACGGCCGTTGCCGGCGAGGGGTCTGACCCCTTACGCGAGGCGGCGCTCCTGGCCGGCTGCTACTCCGCCGCGACCAGCATCTCGGCGGGCTCGACCTTGCATGCGCAGAACTTGAATTCCGGGATCTTGCCCATCGGGTCGAGCTGCGGATTGGTGAGCAGGTTGGCGGCGGCTTCCGCGAAGCAGAACGGGATGAACACCATGCCCTCGGCCACGTCGCGATCGGCGCGGGCCTTGAGCACCACCTCTCCGCGCCGGGTCGTCACCCGGATGAAGCCCCCGGGATCGACGCCGAGCTTGTCCATCTCGCGCGGATTGAGGCCGGCGATGGCCTCCGGCTCCAGCGCATCGAGGTTGGCGGCGCGCCGCGTCATCGAGCCGGTGTGCCAATGCTCCAGCAGACGGCCGGTGGTGAGCACCAGCGGGTAGTCCGCATCCGGAAGCTCGTCCGGAGGCACCAGGTCTGCCGGCACGATCTTGGCGCGGCCGGAGGCGGTGGGAAAAGACGTAGCGAAGATGATCTCGTTGCCCGGCTTGTCGGGCGCGTCGCACGGATAGGTGACGGCGTCCTCACGCACCAGCCGTTCCCAGGTGATGTTGTTGAGTGACGGCATCACCTGCGCCATCTCGCCGAACACCTCCGACACGTCCTGGTAGGCCCACGGCAGGCCGACGCGCTGGGCGATATCCTGGATCAATGCCCAATCCTGGCGTGCCTCGCCGGGCGGATTGATGACGGGCCGCGCGATCTGCACCTGCCGGTTGGTGTTGGTGAAGGTGCCCCACTTCTCGGCGTGGGCGGAAGCGGGGAGGATCACGTCGGCGTGCCAGGTCGTCTCGGTGAGGAACAGGTCCTGCACCACGAGGTGCTCGAGCTTGGCCAGCGCCTCGCGCGCATGCTGCACATCCGGATCGGACATGGCCGGGTTCTCACCCAGGATATACATGCCCTTGATCACGTCATCCTTGATGGCGTGCATGATCTCGACGACCGTCAGGCCCTTCTTAGGCGGCAGCTCGACGCCCCAGAAGTCCTCATACGCACTGCGAATCGTCGGGTCCTCGACCGACTTGTAGTCGGGAAACACCATTGGGATCAGCCCGGCGTCTGAGGCGCCCTGCACGTTGTTCTGCCCGCGCAGGGGATGCAGCCCGGTGCCCGGCCGGCCGACCTGGCCGGTGGTAAGCGCCAGCGCGATCAGGCAGCGCGCATTGTCCGTGCCGTGCGTATGCTGGGAGATGCCCATGCCCCAGAAGATGATGGAGCGCTCGGAGCGTGCGTAAAGGCGGGCGACCTCGCGGATGGTCGCGGCGGGGATGCCGCACACTGGCTCCATCTTCTCGGGCGTGAACTCGGCCACCTTGGCCTTGAGCGCGTCGAAGCCCTCCGTATGCGCCTGCACGTACTGGATGTCGACCATGCCCTCGGCGACGATGACGTTGAGCATGGCGTTGAGGAGCGCCACGTCGCGTCCCGGCTTGAATTGAAGCGTATGGGAAGCGTAGCGGGCGATGCCCTGGTGCTGGCCGCGCGGGTCCATGACGATCAGCTTGGCGCCGCGCTTGGCCGCGTTCTTCAGGAAAGTTGCGGCGACCGGATGGTTCTCCGCCGGGCGCGCGCCGATGACGATGATGCAGTCGCTGTCCTTCGCGGCGGTGAAGGGTGCCGTCACGGCGCCCGAGTTCAGGCCCTCCATCAGGGCCGCGACCGAGGAGGCGTGGCAGAGCCGCGTGCAATGGTCGACGTTGTTGGTGCCGAAGCCTTGCCGGATGAGCTTCTGGAAGAGATAGGCCTCCTCGTTGGAGCCCTTCGCGGAACCGAAGCCGGCGATCGCCTCGCCGCCCGCGCGCGTGTGGATCGTCTTCAGGCCCGACGCGGCCTTTGCCAGCGCCTCCTCCCACGTCGCCTCGCGGAAGTAGGTCAGCATCTCCTCGCGGCGGATCTGCATGTTGGCATCCTTGGGGACGCCGTCGCGCCGGATCAGCGGCTTCTGCAGACGGTCCGGGTGGTGGATATAGTCGAAGCCGAAGCGGCCCTTGACGCACAGCCGGTTGGCGTTGGCAGGACCGTCGCGGCCGTCGACGTAGAGGATCTTCTCGTCCTTGACGTGCACCGTGGTCTGGCAGCCGACGCCGCAATAGGGACAGAGCGTGTCGACGGATCGCGTCTCGTAGTTGACGCGCTTGCCCGTGCCATCGAGCAGGCCCTTCTCCATCAGGGCGCCGGTCGGGCACACCTGCACGCACTCGCCGCACGCCACGCAGGTGGAGTGACCCATGCCCTCGTCGAAGTCGAACACGACCTTGGCGCCGTGGCCGCGATAGGCCATGCCGATCACATCGTTGGCCTGCACCTCGCGGCACGCGCGCACGCACAGGCCGCAGTTGATGCACGCGTCGAGATTGACCGCGATGGCGGAGTGGGTGGCATCGGCAGGCGGCCGGCGGTCCTTCGGGAAGCGGCTGGTGGGGGTGATGCTCATGGCATCGACCCAGTTCCAGAAGCTCGACTTCGGGTCGTGGCTCTCCTCGCGCTCGGGCTGATCCGCCATCAGCAGCTCGAACACCATCTGGCGGGATTTCTTCGCCCGCTCGCTGGCGGTCTTGACCTTCATGCCGGCGGCCGCCTTGCGCTGGCAGGAGGCGGCCAACACGCGCTCGCCCTCCACCTCGACCATGCAGGCGCGACAGTTGCCGTCGGCGCGGTAGCCGGGCGCGGGATGCCAGCACAGGTGCGGGATTTTCGTGCCGTGGCGCTGCGCCACCTGCCAGATGGTCTCGCCCGGCTCGGCCTCGACCTCGCGCCCGTCGAGCGTGAAGGTGATCTTGTCGGTCATTGCGTCGCCTCAGGTCTCGCCGGGAATAACGCGTACTCGCATTCACCTCTCCCCTCGGGGGAGAGGACGTGAGGCCATGACTTACGGTCGCATGCACGGCGCTGCCCGCAAGCGCGACATCTCCGGCGCGGCCGTAAGTCATTCGGCCGGACTGGTGAGGGGCCACGTTCCTCTGCGCGAACGAAGGCCCCCTCATCCGCCCTTCGGGCACCTTCTCCCCAGGGGGAGAAAGGATTCCGCTGCGCAGTCGCAAGTTCCATCATGAGCGGCAGCTCTTGAGCTCGATCTCGACGAAAGCGTATTCAAAGGCGTTGGCGTTGATGACGTTGTGGTGCACGCCGGCCTTGCGAGCGTACGAGACGCCATGCTTCAGGTCGGCGAAACTCTCCTCGCCCTTGGGCGAAACGAGCTTCAGGCGGCCGTCGCCGAGCGGCACCACGACGTAATCCATCTCGTGCACGTGCTCGCCGGTCTCGGCGCCCGGCGCGAAGCGCCACTCGGTGACGCGCACGCGCTCGTTGTCGACCTGCACGGTGGCCACAGCCTGGGGGAGCTTGCTCATGGCGCACCCTCAATCCGTAGATTGGGTCGAGCGGTAGCGATGACCCAACACGGTCCGCAATCACCAATGCTTGTTGGGTCTGCGCTTCGCTTGACCCAACCTACAGCCAACTCCTGGCACATCACCGCAGGTCCTCCGGGAAATACTTGAACACGCAGCGCACCGGATTGGGCGCCGCCTGGCCCAGGCCGCAGATCGATGCATCCGCCATCACCTGGGACAAGTCGGCGAGGAGGTCGGCGTTCCAGCTCTGGCTGGAGAGCAACTGGACCGCCTTCTCCGTGCCGTTGCGGCATGGCGTGCATTGCCCGCAGCTCTCGTCCTCGAAGAAGCGCATCAGGTTGAGCGCCACCGCCTTCATGTCGTCCTGGTCGGAGAGGATGACCACCGCATGGCTGCCCACGAAGCAGCCGTGCTTCTCGAGCTGGCCGAAATCGAGCGGAATGTCGGCCATGTAGGCCGGCAGGATGCCACCCGAGGCGCCGCCCGGCAGATAGCCTTTGAAGTGGTGACCGTCGGCCATGCCGCCGCAGAGCTCGATGAGATCGCGGCAGGTCGAGCCGGCCGCGGTGAGGACGACGCCGGGCTTCTTCACCCGGCCCGAGACCGAGTACGAGCGCAGGCCCTTGGCGCCGTTCTTGCCCTGCCCGGCGAACCACTGGGCGCCCTTGTCGAGGATGGCCGGCACCCAATAGAGGGTCTCGATGTTGTTGACGAGCGTGGGACGGCCGAACAGGCCCACCTGCGCCACGTAGGGCGGGCGATGGCGCGGGTATCCGCGCTTGCCCTCGATCGATTCGATCATCGCGCTTTCTTCGCCGCAGATGTAGGCGCCGGCGCCGCGGCGGACGTGGATGCGCGTGTGCGCGGCGAGACCGGCGGCCTCCAGCTTCGCGATCTCGGCCTTCAGGATCTTCAGCACGGCCGGATATTCATCGCGCATGTAGATGAAGACCTGCTCCGCCTCGACCGCCCAGGCCGCAATGAGCATGCCCTCCAGGAACCGGTGCGGCTCGCTCTCGAGGTAGATCCGGTCCTTGAACGTGCCGGGCTCGCCTTCGTCGCCGTTGACGGCCATCAGCCGCGGCGCCTTCTCGGCGCGCACCAAGCCCCACTTGCGGCCGGTCGGGAAGCCCGCGCCGCCGAGTCCGCGCAGTCCGCCGTCCGATAGGGTGGCGATCACATCCTCCACCTTGCGTGCGCCTGACAGGCACCCGCGCAGCACGCCGTAACCGCCCGCTTCCACGTAGGCGTCGAACCCCTGGTAGGCCGGTATCTCCGGGTGCACCTCGCCACGCGCCGCAAGCTGAACGAGCTTGGCGACGGTGGCATGATCGACGTGCCGGTGTCCGACCTCGGCTGCCGGGGCCGTATGGCAGGAGCCGATGCAGGGTGCGCGCAAGACGCGAACGCCGGCGAGCTCCTCGCTCTGCAGGGCGCGCAGAAGCTCCTCGCCGCCGGCAAGCGCGCAGCTCAGGCTGTCGCAGACCCGTACCGTCACCTCGGGTGGGCGCGCCTCTGATGATCCGATGACATCGAAGTGAGCATAAAACGTCGCCACCTCATAGACTTCGGCCATCGGAATGCGCAGTTCCTCGGCGAGCGCCTGCAGGTGTCCCTCCGGCAGGCAACCTTCCCGATCCTGGATGAGGTGGAGGTACTCGATGAGCTCGGCTCGTTCCCTGGGCCTGTCGCCCAGCAGAGACCGGACGGCAGCCGCTTCCTCATCCCGCAGGACGCGCCCGCGTGGGAATGGCGCCGCCTTGCGCCGCCCGGATCCCGGATGGATTGAGCGGCGCCCCTGCCGGCCCTGCGATCCCGAAACGTCGTTCATGCCCTCGGGTCCAAATCCCTTTCTGCCTTGCGCGCGGCAATCAGCCTTGGCATACCATATACCCAGTTTGCTTGCCGGGTCGAGCGCGCGGCACAGGGGTCCGCTTGCCGCGACCGCCTCGCAAGGGACCTTTCTCCCCGATCCCGCGACGCCATGGAGGCGGCTCCGACGCGCCGGTGCATCATAGGGCTGGCGCGTGGCGGATAGGGAAGGTTATTGAGGCTGTATCGGCCGATCCACACGGGCGAGGAGCGAGGAACAATCAATGGTGGTGCTTGCCAGCCTGGGGGATCAATGGCTGCAGTGGATCGAGCTGACGTTTGGGGACCATGCAGGCACGGTGCTCGCCGTGCTCAAGATCATCGGCATCAACATCGTGCTCTCCGGCGACAACGCGGTCGTCATCGCGCTCGCGTGTCGCGCCCTGCCCCCGCGCCAGCGCATGGCCGGCATTCTGCTCGGCGCAGGCGCAGCGGTCCTGTTGCGCATCATTTTCACGGTCCTGGTCCAATATCTCCTCGATGTGCCGTGGCTGCAGATCGCCGGCGGCCTCCTGCTCTTCTGGATCGCCGTCAAGCTCCTTGTCACCGAGGAAGCGAGCGAGGAGAGCGTTGCAGCGGGCGGTTCTCTGCTTGAAGCGGTGAAGATCGTCGCCATCGCCGACATCGTCATGAGCCTTGACAACGTCCTGGCGATCGCCGGGGCCGCCAAGAGCGCACCGCCCGAGCAACAGATGTGGCTGATCATTGCCGGACTGCTCGTCAGCATCCCGCTGGTCGTGTTCGGAGCGACGTTGATCGTGGCGCTGCTGTCGCGCTTCCCGGTCCTCGTATGGGCGGGTGCCGCGCTGCTCGGATGGATTGCCGGCGAGCTGCTTGTGAGCGACCGCGTGACCCTCTTCCAGATGCAGGCCTGGGACCCCAGGCTGGTCGTTCCCGCACCCGATGCGCCCGCAGGCCTCAAGCCGAACGGGCTTGTGCACTACTCGGCTGCCAGCATCGGCCTTCTCTTCGTCCTGGTGGCCGGGTGGCTTCTGCGCAAGCCAAGCCAGCACGAAACGGCGCGAAAGCCGGCCGAATAGGTACCGGTCAGAGATGGGGGTGGCCGCGCTCGCGCTCGCCCCGGCGGTCAGCTGTCCCAGGCGGAGACCTGGAGATAGGTGCTTTGGTAGGTGGCCCCCTCGCCGATGTCGGTGTAGCGGTCCGAGCAGAGCATGTTGATGGTGCCCGACACCGCCTCATGGTCAGGGCGCTGGCCGGGCACCAGCGCCACGCCCGGCTGGATCTCGTCGCTGACGCGCAGCACCAGCCCGATCTCGCCCAGATCGTTGGAGAGGCGCACGCGCTGGCCGTCGGTGAGCGAGCGCGCCCGCGCCTCGTCGGGATGCAGGATGCAGCAGGGCTCCCCCTCGCGCTCGCGCAGGAACGGGACGGCTGAGAAGGCGGTGTGACTCTGGAAATAGCCGGGCGCCGTCAGCAGCCGCAGCGGCCAGCGCGCCGCATCGGCCTGCTCCTTGGCGTCGGGTTGCCAGTCGGGCATCGGTGGCAGGCCCTGGCTGGCCATCGTTTCCGAGTAGAACTCGAGCTTGCCGGATGGCGTGCGGAATTGCTGCTCGCCGGTGGGGGCGATGTTGATCGGCCCGGCTTCCGGCAGGCTCTTCGGATCGACATGGGCGACCGTGCCGGTGGCGCCCCGGAACAGCTCCTGCAGGATCTCGCGCGGCGACATGCGGAAGATGGCGTCGTCGAGGCCCAGGCGCACCGCCAGGGCCTGCGCGACCTCGGCATTGGACCGTGATTGCCCGAACGGCGTTACCGCGCGGTGTCCGTACTGCATGTAGTAGGAGCCGTAGCTGCGATAGAAGTCCTCGGTTTCGAGGTAGGTCGCCGCCGGCAGCACGATGTCGGCGTAGCGGGCGGTGGTGGAGAGGAAAGGGTCGAGCACGACCGTGAAGAGATCGTCGCGCTGAAGCGCCCGGCGCAGCTTGCCGGCATCCGGGTTGGTCACGGCCGGATTGTTGCAGGCTATGAACAGGCTGCGAATGGGCGGGTCCTTCATGTCCAGCAGCGCCTCTCCGAGGCGAAGGTGATTGACGACGCGCGTCGAGGCCGGACCCGACGGCTTGCGGATGGCGTTGTAGTTGAGCTCGCAATAGGCGGCCGTCAGGAGCAGCGCGCCACCGCCCCGCCGCGCGTAGGCGCCGGTGACACCCGGCAGCAGCGCCACCGCGCGCAAGGCCTGCCCGCCATGGGCAAGGCGCGTCATGCCCTCGCCGATGCGGATGAACGACGCCTTGGCGGCGCCGTACATGGCCGCGAAGCGCTCGACGTCGGCGACGGCGATGCCCGTGATCTGCGCCACGCGCTGCGGCGTGAAGCGTGGCAGGACGTCGGCCTTCAGCCGGTCGAAGCCGACGGTCCGCGTTGCCAGATAGGTTTCGTCGGCGAGGCTGTCCCGCACCAGGATATGCATGACGCCCAGCGCCAGGGCGGCGTCTGTACCTATGCGGATGGGAATATGCCAGTCGGCACCTTGGGCCGTGCGGCTGCGGCGCGGGTCGATCACCACCACCTGCGCGCCTTTCCTGCGCGCCTCCTCCACCTTGGCCCACAGGTGCACGTTGGTGGCCATCAGGTCAGCGCCCCAGGAGATGATCAGGTCGGAGTGCGCGACCGATTCGGGGTCGGCGCCGCCGACGGGGCCAAGGGTCATTTCCCACGCCGTCTCGCAGCACGTGTCGCACACGGTTCCCGCCTGCAGGCGGCTCGTGCCGAGCGCGTGAAACAAGCCGTTGAGCAGCCCGCGGTTCATCTGCCCCTGGTGGGCACTGTAGGCGTAGCCGAGCAGTGCCAGCGGCCCCGACTGGGCCATGATCGTCTTCCAGCGCGAGACGATCTCGTCCAGCGCCTCGTCCCAGCCGATGGGCTGAAACCTGGCCTCGCCCTTGGCACCGATGCGGCGCAAGGGTGTTGCCAGGCGGTCGGGGGAATGCACGAGCTCGTGGTCGCGGTTGACCTTGGCACAGGCGAAGCCCGCGGTGAGCGCGTTGGCGCGATCGCCCTGGATGCGAACCACGCGCCCGTTCTCGACGTGCGCGAGCATCGAGCACATGTCCGGGCAGTCGTGTGCGCACACGACGCGGATGGTCTGCAAGCGGGCCTCCTGGCGGGTTTCGACTTCTGGCGGCCCACTATGCGCCAGGGCGGTCGCGGCCGGAAGCGCTCATCACTGCGCGGCGGGCTGCATTGCCGGGATTGCGGCAATGCCGCCGCTCAGCCGCCCAACAATCGCCAATCGAACAGGCTCGGCTTGCGGTCTATCTCAGCGTCTCGCACCGGCAGCCCGGACATGTCGGATCCAGGCCCGCACCCGCTCGTCGCTCTGTGGCCGGTGCTTGCCGGAAGCATTGCGCTGGGCCTGCTGATTGCCGCTATCGGCTGAGGTCGCCGCAGCCCGGCGGCGACTTCCGCACGTCTTCGCAATCCGCGCTTCAGCTACCTGTCGCGCAACGCGCCGTCGCGTGCCGGGCCGGCGGCGCTCTGCAGCGACAACAGTGCCGGGCTGTCGGCCTGGAGCGCTTGCGCGAACTGGGCGCCGATGCGGCTGCCGAGCGACCACGCGACCTTTGCATTGAGCTTGTGGCCGGAGAGCAGCTCGATGACGATCTGATCACCGGTGGTTACGCCGAATGCGCCCTGCAACTGCATGCCGCCGGCCGAAAAGTCGACGATCGAAACGGTCTGATAGCGGCCGTGGCACTGCACGAGGGCTTTGATCGCTGCCGAGCGGCGCTCGTGCTGGCGCCGCAGAGCCCCGGCCTTCTCCGCTCCGCGTTGCGATCCGGTGGTCGTTTGCATGGCGTCCGTCCGGCTGCCGTTCTGGTCGAGTCCGTTCAAGACCCGCCGCCCCATGCTGGGGGAAATCTGTCGGCGGATAACAATGAACTGACAGATTCGTCTTAACGCTTTCTGCACGTCTGGAAGCCGCTGCAACCCGGCGCGGACGCGCGCTGTGGGAAAATTAACCCCTGCCCATGGCACCCCCACGGTGGGGTCGCGGCCCTGCTAATGTGATCGGCCGTCAAACGGTGCCAACAGAGGGCCAGGAAATGAGGAAGCTGTCGACCGTTGCCGTCGCCGTTGCAGCTCTTGGCGCCGTTGGCGCGACCCCGGCGGCAGCGGGGGGTTTCTACGACTACTACGGCGAATACGGATACTACGGCTACTATGGATATCCAGCCTACTACGGCTGTGCGCGCTACTACGCGCCGTGCTGTCCCCGGTACTACGAGGTCGGATACTACCAGCCCGTCGTGCGGCAGGTGAGCTACTACCAGGTCGTCGGCTACCGGCCGATGGTCCGTCACCACCACCACCGCCACCATCGCTACTGGAAGTGACAAGCGGCGCGCTGGCCGCACGTTACCGGCCGCCGCGCATGGGCCCTGCGTAGTGCCCGCCGCCGAACAAGTGGCGGCCACCCTTGCCGCTGACGATGGCATTGGCGATCACCGTGCCGACGACGGTCACGATGATGCCGATCACGATCTGCGACATCCACCCGCGCATGCAACCCCACTGAAGCCTGCCCGGCGTGACAGGTTGCCCTTGCCATAGGGCACCTCCGAGGCGGAATTGGGGTGCTGGCAATAGAGGCCGCGCCTGTGCGCCTATTGAACTGCCGGCGCCTTCATGCGCGACACGCTTTCGGCTTCGGCGCGCATCTCGCGCCACAGGCTTTCGGCAATCTCCAGGTCCAGCCCGTAGGGCGGATCGTCGTCGAACTTCAGAAGCACGAGGCGCTCGTGCTGGGCGGTTCCCACCGCCCACTGCGTCGGCATCTTGGTGAGCCTGGCACCCTTGGCGGCAGCGGCCGCGTTGTCGGCCAGAGCACCCAGAACCGGAATGAGATCGCGCACGGCCCCGATCGGCAGGCTGATCGTCCGCGTTTTTCCGTTCAGGTCAGAAAAGGCGAGCTCGACCCGGCTGTGGTCCTCGCTGATTCGTGTCTCCCATAGAGACTGTGCGACGAATTTCGGCATCAGGCTCCCCCCGCTGGCCAACGGCGCGATGATGCGACGCGGGCTTTGAGCGCCACAAGGGGGCCGCATCAAGATAACAGGGGAAAGCGCGAGCGAGCGGGAAGCGAAAGATGATTCGCTTCCCGCTCAATGCTCGAAATTGCGACTCGTTACATGCGGCCGAGCCAATCGTCGACGTCCTTGCGCACCTGATCCTTGGCATAGCCGTAGCGGGCCTGGATCTTGCCCTCGAGCTGCTCGCGGTTGCCGTTGATCTGCGCAAGCTCATCGTCGGTCAGCTTGCCCCACTTCTCCTTGACCTTGCCGGTCATTTGTTTCCAGTTGCCCTCGACGCGATCCCAATTCATGCGCGGCTCCGATCATTGATTTGTCCGGCGCGGAGTGCGCCGGCTCCTGGCCTGTAAACGCCGTGAACGCCAGACCGTTCCGCTTCAGCTCCGACGTAGAATCGCCCCTTCGGGGCTACCTGCCGAGCAGGAGAGCGGGCAGCCAAAGTGTGAGCGCGGGAATGTAGGTGACGAGCCCCAGCACGATCAGCATGGGGATGTAGAACACCAGGATGCTGCGCGACACGGCCTCCATCGACACCTTGCCGATGGCACAACCCACTGCCAGCGTCGGGCCCACCGGCGGCGTCAGCAGCCCGATGCCGAGGTTCAGGATCATGATGATGCCGAAGTGCACCGGGTCTATGCCGAACGTCTTGATCACCGGCAGGAAGATCGGCGTGCAGATCAGCAGCATCGGCGCCAGGTCCATGAAGGTGCCGAGGAACAGCAGCAGCAGGTTCACGTAGAGAAGGAAGGTGTACTTGTCGCTGGATATCTGCACGAAGAACTCGGTGGCGAGTGCGGGCACGCGCATGATCGCCATCATGTAGCCGAAGGCGATCGAGAAGCCGATCATGATCATCACCATGCCGACGGTGCGCACGACGCGGCCCAGCATGATCGGCAGGTCCCGCCACTTGTAGGACCGGTAGATGAACATGGTGACGAGGAACGCCCACACGCAGGCGACCGCCGCAGATTCGGTGGGCGTGAAGATGCCGGAGAGGATCCCGCCGAGAATGATGAACACGGTGATCAGGCCCCACACCGCACCTAGCGCGGTCCAGAGCGCCTCGCGCAGGGGGATCACCTCGCCCTTAGGGAAATTGTCGCGGTAGGCGATGACGAGGCACAGCGCCATCAAAGAGACGCCCATCAATAGGCCGGGAATGACGCCGGCGATGAACAGGTGCGCGACAGAAACCGTGCCACCAGCCGCCAGCGAGTAGATGACAGCGTTGTGCGAGGGCGGGATCAGCAGCGGCTGCAGCGATCCGGAAATGGTCACGTTGACGGCGAACAGCCGCGGATAGCCGTTCTTGATCATCTGCGGGATCATCACCGAGCCGATGGAGGCGGTGTCGGCCACCGACGAACCCGAGATGCATCCGAACATGGTGGAAGCCAGGATGTTCACCAGCGCCAGCCCGCCGCGGATGAAGCCGACGAAAACCTTGGCCAGGTTGACGATGCGCTCTGCCATTCCCCCTTCCGCCATGATGGCGCCGGCAAGAATGAAGAACGGGATGGCGAGCAGCGGAAAATCGTCCATGCCGTCGGACGTCTTCAACATGACGGCTTCGAGCGGCAGGCCCGTCCACATGGCCGCGAGAATGGCGGCGAGGCCCAGCGCGTAGGCCACCGGCATGCCGAGCAGGCACAGCACCGTGAAGCCGCCGACGAGAATGAGGACGTCCATGGGTTATCCGGGGCGGGGCGACTATTCGGTAGAAACGTGGCTGACGGTGTCGGGCGCGGGTTCGCTGAAGAAGCTTCGCGTCCACATGCGCTCGATCACGAACAGCGCCGTGATGAGTCCGCCGATCGGCACGGGCAGATACGACATGCCGACCGACACCAGCGGGAATTCGGCGATCGACTGATGCCAGGTCGCGGCCACCAGCTTGATGCCATACCAGAGCATGAAGAGGTTGGTGAACAGCATGCAGAGCTCGAGCAGGTAGCCGAGCACGAGTTTCGGCGTTCCCGACAGCGCCGACGGCAGCATGCCGACGGCGATATGCAGGTTCTCGCGATAGCAGATCACCGCCGACAGGAAGGAGATCACGATCATCAGCAGCACAGCCATCGGCTCCGGCCAGGAGGATGCGCTGTTGAGGATGTAGCGGGTGAAGACACCCCACGGAATGATGAGCGTGATCACCACAAGACAGGTTCCAGCGAGCGCAATGCAGGCGCGGTGGAGACCCTCCATGGCTCGTATGTATGCGTCTCTCATCCCGGTTCCCGAAAACGGAGGCCGGCGGGCTCCTGATCGAGCCCGTCGGCCGCTGACAGGCCCAAGCGGCCTACTTCACGTCCTGGATGCGCTGGATGAGAGCAGCATGCTGGGCGCCATACTTGTCCCACACGGGCTTCACCGCAGCCTGGAACGGCTTGCGGTCTGCCACCTCGTTCACCTGCGAACCCGCATCCTTCATTTTCTTGAGGGACTCCTCCTCGCGCTCGTACCAGAGCTTGCGCTGCTCGAGCTGGGCCTCCTTGGCCAGCTTGGAGATCAGGGCCTGGTCGTCCTTGGACATCCCCTCCCAGCTCTTCTTAGAGAACACGAGGATCTCGGGGATGATCAGGTGGCCGGTCTTCGAGTAGTACTTGGCATAGCGGTAGTGCTGGCCGCTCTCGTAGCTGGGCTCGTTGTTCTCCGCTCCATCGACGACGCCCGTCTGCATCGCGTTGATGAGCTGGTCGAAGCCCATGGCCACGCCGTTGCCGCCGAGCGAGTTCATGGTGTCGACGAATACCGGATTGCCCATCATGCGGATCTTCAAACCCTTCAGGTCCTCGACCTTGGTGATGGGGTGCTTGCTGTTGTAGACGTTACGGGAGCCGGCGTTCATCCAGCACAGCCCGATCAGGTTTGCAGTGGGATGGTCGCTCAGCTTCTTCAGCATCTCCGCGCCAATCTCGCCGTCGATCACCTTCTCCATGTGGGCGTTGTCGCGGAACATGAAAGGCAGGTTGAAGACGTTGAGCTCCGGCACGATCGGCCCCATGGGGCCGACGCTGATGCGCGCGATCTGCAGGGCGCCGAGCTGTGCCTGCTCGATCATTTCCTTCTCGCCGCCGAGCTGCATGGAGGGATACATCTGGATGCTGAGGCGCCCGTTAGTGGCCGCCTCCAGCTTCTTGCCCATGCGCACGACGGCTTCCACGGTGGGATAGCCGAGCGGGTGCACATCGGTGGCCTTCAGCACCATCTTGGCCTGGGCGAACGCGGCGGGCATCTTGAAAGCCCCGAGCGCCAGACCCGCCAAGCCGAGCTTCATTGCCGATCGCCTGTCCATGTGCGTCCTCCTCCCGAAAATCGTGGTGCTGCTGACTCGAGCCGCCGTCCGGCGTCAGGCGACGGTTGAACAGACGGCCCGGTGGCTCTAGAACTTGTACGATGACCCGACGACCTTCGAGCGTAGCTGCCCTGCTTGGGCCTGACAAGCGGGCTCTGCTGCGGCCGCTGCGCCCGCTGCGCAATCTGACGGAAGAGGTGGTGGCGCGCATCACCCGCGAGGTGCGCAAGGGCCGGCTGGCGCCGGGAGCGCGGCTGCCGACCGAGCAGGAGCTCATGAAGGCGATGGGGGTCAGCCGCACCGTCGTGCGCGAGGCGGTTGCGGCGCTGAGGGCCGACGGGCTCGTCACCACGCGGCAGGGCGCCGGTGCCTTCGTCGCCGACGCCAGCCGTCTCCCGTTCCGCATCAATCCGGATGGGTTGAGCTCGATTGCCGACGTCCTCGAGGTAATGGAGCTGCGCCTTGCCGTCGAGGTCGAGGCTGCGGCACTGGCGGCGGAGCGCATCGATGCCGAGCGCCTCGCCTCCGTGTCTCGCGCGCTGGGCGCGATCGAGGTGGCGATCGGCCGCGGCGAGGGCGCCATCAACGAGGATTTCGCCTTCCATCGCGCCGTCGCCGAGGCGTCCGGCAATCCGCGCTTTGCCGAGCTGCTGGAGTTCCTCGGCCGGCACGTGATCCCGCGCCAGAGCGTTCGCCTGTCGCTCGGCACATCGCGGGGGCAGTGCCAGTACCTCGTGGGGCTCCAGAAAGAGCACCGCCGCATCTACGAGGCGATCCGCGACCGCCAGCCGGCGGAGGCGCGCAAGGCCATGCGCACCCACCTGACGCGCAGCCTGCAACGCTACCGCAGCCTCGCCGAGCAGAAGCTGGATACCCGGTGAGAGCGCAACGCATCCGTCGAGCGAACGTGGCGGCGGGCCCTTGCAAGGGGCGAGGGCCGCGCTCATAGGTGAGAGCAACACAACGAGGAGAACGAGATGGCACGCATCCTGTTGACGGGTGCCGCGGGCGGCATCGGCACGCATCTGCGCAAGATCCTGAAGCCGGTCTACCCGGATATGCGCCTGAGCGATCTCAAGAAGCCCGGCGATCTTGCGGCGAACGAGGAGTTCGTGGCCGCGGACCTCGCCCGCATCGACGAGGTCGAGCGGGCGGTCGATGGCATCGACGGGATCATCCACATGGGCGGCTTCTCCGTCGAGGGGCCATGGGAGACGATCCTGCAAGCAAACATCATCGGCTGCTACAATCTGTTCGAGGCAGCTCGGCGCAAAGGCGTCAAGCGCGTGGTGTTCGCCTCGTCCAATCATGCCGTGGGCTTCTATCCGCGGCACCATCATATCGGCGTGGACGTGACCGTGCGGCCGGATTCCCGCTACGGCGTCAGCAAGGCGTTCGGCGAGGCACTGGGCTCGCTCTATGCCGACAAGCACGACCTGCGCGTGCTCTGTCTCCGCATCGGCAACGTCGGGGAAAAACCGCTCGACAAGCGCCGGCTGTCGATCTGGGTGAGCCCGGAGGACCTGGCCCAGCTCGTGCGCATCGGGCTCGAGCATCCCGACCTGCGCTACGAGATCTTCTACGGCGCCTCCTGGAACGAGCGGGGATGGTGGGACAATCACAAGGCCTACGACTATGGCTACCGCCCGACGGGACGCGGGGAGGACCATCGCGAGCACGCCATGGCCGAGCAGGCCAAGCTGAAGCCGGACCCGATCGGCGATTTCTTCCAGGGCGGCACCTTCTGCAGCATGGAGTTCGACGGCGACGCGGGCCGCGCGTGGAAGAAGTGAGCCGATTGCATGACGACGCGAAGACGCATCCTCCTGACGCATACGCCCGGCATGCGGGAAAACTACTACGGCACCCGCGCCCTCGCGGGCTTGCGCGAGCTCGCTGACGTGAGGCTGCACGATGGTGCGGCACCGCTCGATACGCCGGGCCTTATCGAGGCGGCTCAAGGTTGCCAAGTGGTCGTCGCCGACCGGGCGACCGCCTGCGAGGGGGCGGTATTCGCGGCGCTGGCCGATCTCGCCGCCGTGTGCCGGGTGGCAGTGGATATCCGCAACATCGACGTCGCGGCAGCCTCGGCCAGCGGCGTTCTCGTCACGCGGGCGAGCCGGAGCTGGGTGGCGGCGGTGAGCGAACTGGTGATGGGGCTGATGATCGACATCGGGCGCGGCATCTCGCGTGCGGACCGGGCCTACAAGGCCGGCCAGATGCCGCAAGCGGCGAGAGGCCGCCAGCTCGCCGGGGCCACCGCGGGCATCATCGGCTACGGGCCGCTCGGGCGCCGCGTCGCCGAGCTGGCGCTGGCCTTCAGGATGACCGTGCTCGTCAACGACCCCTACGTCGTCGTCGAGCACTCGGACATCGAGCAGGTCGAGCTCGACGACCTGCTGCGGCGTGCGGATTTCGTTCTGCCGCTGGCGGTCGCCACCGAGGAAACCGAGAACCTGATCGGCGCCGCCCAGCTCTCGCGCATGCGGCGCGATGCCTTTCTCGTCAACCTGTCGCGCGGCAACCTCATCGACGAGGCAGCCCTGGTGGCGGCTCTCGATGAAGGCCGCATAGCGGGTGCGGCCCTGGACGTCGGGCGCGCTCCCGACCAGATGCCCTCGCCCCGGGTCGCTGCACGCACCGACGTGGTGGCGACGCCGCATATGGCGGGGCTTACCACCGAGGCGATCGAGGGTCAGGCGCTGGAGACGGTCGCTCAGGTGGCAGAGATCCTGAGCGGCCGGGTGCCTGTCGGCGCCGTCAATGCCGGACACGCGGGCCGGCTGGCGCAGCTAGGCTGATCGCGCTCGGCCGCCGCGCGCCCTCAGTGGACCAGCCGTGCCACCGTATCGACGACGAGCGCGCTGTTGGCGGGCTTCCTGACGACCGGAGCCGTGGGCCAGCTGCGGGCAGCTTCCGTCGTGTCGTAGCGCGTATGGAACATGAAGGGTATGCCGAGGTAGGAAAGCCGCCGGCAGATCCGCGCCGTGCTGTCGTCGCCGATGCGCACGTTGACCACCGCCGCTGAGAGCGCGGGGTGCTCCGCCAGATAGAGTGCGTCCGTCAGCTTGCCGGCCGCGAAAACCTTCGCTCCAGCCTGCTGCAGGCTGGTGGCGAGGCGCGAGGCCATCTGGGGCTCCTCCTCGACCACGAGGATCGAGCGCCCCTTGAGCGCGTGATCATGCATACGATCTACCCCGATACTTGGCGGGCCGCATTTCCCGCCAACCTCGTATAGGCTCAGCCCGCGGCACAATGGTCAACCCCGTTGCCGTGCGGTGCAGCGCAGACGTTACAAATTTATTCGACTTGCGAGACGCTTACGACGTGACGCGCGCCGCAGCAGCCTCGGACTTGGCCTGCGGATCGCCGGCGAGGCGCTGCGTCGGCCGATCGTGCGCGAGCAGCTGCGCGAACCCCGCGATCAGGCCGATGATCACGCCTGCCTGGAGCGCACGGTCGTAGGAGCCCAGCGCATCGTAGATGGCGCCGCCGCCCCACGCCCCGAGGAAGGAGCCGACCTGGTGCGAGAAGAAGGCGATGCCGGTCAAGGTGGAGAGAAACTTGATGCCGAACATCTGCACCACCAGTCCGTTGACCAGCGGAATGACGCCCAGCCAGGTGAGGCCCATGAATGCCGCGAAGATCAGCGTCGACATCGGCGATACCGGCATCAGGAAGTAGATGGCCATCACCAGCGAGCGGATGATGTAGATCGAGCCGAGCAGGGTGCGCTTGGAGTGGCGATCGCCCAGCCAGCCGAACCCCCATGAGCCGATGATGTTGAAGAGGCCGATCACGGCCAGGGCCTGCGCGCCCAGCATCGGGTCCATCCCGCACAGCACCAGGTAGCTCGGCAGGTGGGTGGTGAGGAACACGAGCTGCAGGCCGCAGACGAAAAAGGCGAGGCTCATCACCACGTAGCCGCTGTGGCGACCGGCCTCGCCGAGGGCGCCCCTGAGAGTGAGGTCCCGGTCGGCGGTCGTCGAGTTGGGCAGCGCGCCGGCGCGGCCGGCGAGAAATGCCATCGGCAGCATGACGAGGCTCAGCACGAGGAAGGCGCCGAGCGCCAGGCGCCAGCCGCCCTGCTGCATCACGGCCTGGCCGAGGGGTGCGGCGAAGAACGTGCCGATCGACCCGGCGGCGGAAACGATGCCGAAGGCGAGGCTGCGCCGCTCGGGAACGATGACGCGCGCCGCCACGTTGGCGGCAATGCCGCTCGTCGTCGACGACAATGCGATGCCGATCAGGATGCCGCTGCCCAGCGTGATGGCGGCGGCACTGTGGGCGCTGGCGGTGATCGCCAGTCCGGCGGCATAGAGTACGGCGCCGAAGACCGCCACGAGACGCGGCCCGAAACGGTCCACCAGCACACCGGCGAACGGCTGGGTGACACCCCAGACGATGTTCTGCACGGCGATCGCCATGGCGTAGTCGGCCGCCTGCAGGCCGAGGTCCTGGACCACTGGGGTCTGGAAGAGCCCGAGGCTCTGCCGCAGCCCCATGGCGATCGACAGCATGATGGCCGTGCTCGACAGGATGAGAACAGCCTGGGGCCGCGTGAGCCGGGTGGTGTAGAAGGCCCGGCTGTGCGCGGGCGGCGCGAGGCGCTCTTGCATGATCTCTCAACTTTTCGTCTTGCGGTGGCAGGCGCTGCCCGCGATTCGCGCGCAGACTATCGGCGTGCCCACCGGGGCGCCATGCACGCACCGTGACAACAGCTATGCGGTGCGGTTCTCGCGGCCGATATCCCGCTCACTGCGCGACGCAGCAGCCAAGGTGAAATTCTCTCACACGAAGGCGCAATTCTTCTCGCTTGCATTCGATTGGGGGCGATCCACGCGTCGGAGTCCTCGAAGGGCCGCTTGCCCTCACATGCGCTGTGCGCCCCGTGCGTGTTGTGCCAGGATCGATGCCGTCCGCAGCCACCGGAGTAGCCCATGAGCCCAACCGCCCCGCAACCCTTCACGCTGCACGTTCCCGACGCGGACATCGCCGACCTCAAGGAGCGCCTGGCGCGCACCCGCTGGCCGGACGAGCCGCCCTACGAGGCCTGGTCGACAGGCACAAGCCTCACCTACATGAAGGGACTCGTCCAGTATTGGCGCGACGGGTTCGACTGGCGGCAATGGGAGGCCAAGCTCAACGGCTTGCGCCAATTCACCGCCACCGTGGACGGCGCTCATGTGCATTTCATCCACGAGCCGGGGCGCGGGCCCAATCCGATGCCGCTGCTTCTTTCCCACGGCTGGCCGGGCTCGGTGTTCGAGTTCCACAAGATCATCCCGCTGCTCACCGAGCACTTCACGGTGGTGGCGCCCTCGTTGCCAGGCTACGGCCTGTCGTTCAGGCCAGGGCAGAAGCGCTACGCCGTCACTGACATCGCCGACGTGTTCGCGAAACTGATGACGGAGACGCTCGGCTACACGCGCTTCGCTGCGCAAGGGGGCGACTGGGGTGCGTTCGTGTCCTCTGTGCTGGGGCATCGTTACCCGCAAAAGCTGATCGGCATCCATCTCAACCTGCTCGCCGTCCGGCGCGATCCCAAGATGATCGAGCAGCCCACGGCCGAGGAGAAAGCGTTCCTCAGGGAGCTCGATCACTTCCTCAAGGAGGAAACCGGCTACCAGTGGATCCAGGGCACCAAGCCGCAGACACTGGCCTTCGGGCTCAGCGATTCGCCGGCCGGCCTCGGCGCGTGGATCGTCGAGAAGTTCCGCACCTGGACCGATTGCAGCGGCAATCCCGAGAACGCGGTGAGCCGCGACGAGATGCTGGCCAACATCTCCCTCTACTGGTTCACCGGCTGCATCGGCGCGTCGTTCTGGCCGTATCACGCGCGTATGCACAGCCCATGGCCGATCCCCGAGGGGCAGACCGTGCAGGTGCCCACCGGCTACGCCGAGTTCCCCAAGGAGATCCTGCATCCGCCGCGATCGCTCGCCGCCAAGACGTACACCGACATCCGCCGCTGGAGCGTGATGCCGAGGGGCGGCCACTTCGCTGCGCTCGAGCAGCCCGAGGCACTCGCCCGCGAGGTCGTCGAGTTCTTCCGAGCGCTGCGCTAGGTACGGACCGCGGTTCGACATACATTCCGTGGGCGATGTGTCGTCGGCGATGAATGCACCGTGAATGCGCATTTTAGGCGCCGTTCAATCCAGCGCTCAAAATGCGTCACCGTCGCGTGCTCCTATGGTCGGGTACCTCGTCGCACACGACGAGACCAACCTGAGGAGACAACGATGAACATGTTCCGCATCACGGCCCTGGCAATCGCCTGTACGATCGCGCCGCTCGCCGCGCTGGCCCAAGGCACGACGCCGGCTCCGGCCAACAAGGTCGACTGCGAGAAGGCCAAGATGAAGTGGGACGAGAAGGGCGGCAAGGATGGCAAGGGCGCGTGCGTCGCCGCCCCTGCAGCTGCCAAGAAGTAACGTCTGCAGACAGGTGTCAGGCCCTTTGGGTCTGGCACCTTGCCTTCCGCGGAAGAGCACCGCAACGAACGGATGCCCTACGCTTGCGGAGCGACGAGCGGGATCAGCGAGCGAATATCTGGATACTCGAAGTCCGGTCGCGGCACCTTCGGGCTCAGAGCGACGCTGCGCCGGTTGATCCAGGCAACCGTCAAGCCGAGCGGCTTGGCGCCGACCATGTCGGTGAACTGGGATTGCCCCGAGTGCAGGATCCCCTCGCGCGCCACCCCGGCGTGTGCAAGGAGGTAGCGGAAGAGTGTGCCATCCGGCTTGTAGCCCCGGGCGCGCTCGGCCGTGCAGACGAAGTCGAAAGTCCGCTTCAGCGGCGTGGCAGCGAGCAGATCGTCGTCGATGTTGGAGACGATGGCGAGCTTGAAGCGGCGGGAGAGGCGATCGAGCGTATCGGTCACGTCCGGGTAGAGCTGGAAGCCCGCGAACGCATCGAAATAGTGGGAGATCGTCGCCGGGTTTCCCTTGATGTGGAACGCTTCGAACGTCGCGGCGAGGCTCGCCTGGCAGATTTCCTTGTAGGGGCGATAGGCCGCCCAATAGGCCTCGATGTTGCGCTCCTCCCAGGATTCCCAGAACGCCTTGACGTCGACGCCGGCGGCCCCTGCTTCCCGAAGTATGCGCTCGAATGCCCCGTAGGAGCCGTCCCGTACGCTGATCAGCGTGCCGAAGACGTCGAAAGAGAGCAATCTCAGGCGCGCGGGATCGAAGTCGCTGATCATGAGCGCAAACTCGCTGCGGGCAACATTGGCTCAAGCGGGGTATTTGCCGAGCTGGCCGACAAACCTAGACTAGGCCGCCGCCTCCAGCACCATGCGCGCGCATTTCTCGCCGATCATGATGGAGGGCGCATTGGTGTTGCCCGAGGTCAGCGTCGGCATGATGGAGGCGTCGGCGACGCGCAACCCCTCGATGCCGCGCACGCGCAGACGATCGTCCACCACGGCGGCCGGGTCGTTGCCCATCTTGCACGTGCCGATCGGGTGATAGGTGGTCTCGGCGGTGCGGGTGACGAAGTCGAGCAGCTCGTCGTCCGACTTCGCCTTCGGGCCCGGTGCGAACTCCTCGGCTTCCAGCCACGACAGCGGCGGAGCGCTCACCATGCGGCGGACGATGCGCATGCAGCCGAGCGTGCAGTCGCGGTCGATGCTCTCGGCCAGGAAATTGAAGCGGATGGCCGGCGGCTTGGCGGGGTCGGCGGAGGTGACGTGAATGCTTCCCTTGCTCTCGGGCCGGAGCTGGTGGGTGATGACGGTTATGCCGGGCTCCCTGCCGAGCTTCAGGTCGGGCGTCACCAGGAACGGCTGCACGGTCATCATGGCGTCAGGGCTTTCCAGGCCTTCGCGCGTCTTGAAGAAGGCGCGCAGCGGCGAGGCCGGCAGGCTCAGGAAACCGGTGCGCTTGCTCATGTAGAGCATTCCCTGCCACAGCGCACCGAGCCCCCGCGCGCGCTCGTTGAAGGTGACGCCATGGCGGCCGACGCGCCATTTCATGCGCGGTGCCCAGTGGTCGCGCAGGTTCTCCCCCACGCCTGGGAGGTCATGGTGGACCTTGATGCCGGCTTTCTTCAACCGCTCCGCCTGGCCGATGCCGGATAGCTCCAAGAGCTGCGGCGAAGCGATGGCGCCCGCCGATACGATCACCTCGCGGGCGGCGCGCGCCTCGCGCTTCTCGCCCTTGACCGAATAGCGCACGCCGACGCAGCGCTTGCCTTCCAGGATCAAGCTTTCGCCCAGCGCATTGGTCTCGATGGTCAGGTTCGGACGCAACCGCGCCGGCTCCAGGTAGCAGCGCGACGTGCTCATCCGCCAGCCCTTGCTGATGGAGGCCTGCGTCATGGCGATGCCTTCCTGGTCCAGACCGTTGTAGTCGGGATTGTACGGGATGCCGACACTCTCGGCGGCGGCAATGAAGCTGTCGTAGAGCTTGCCGCGCTCGCCGATGTCGGAAACCTTGAGCGGACCCTCGCGACCGCGCACGGAGCTGTCGCCGCCGGCATAGCTTTCCAGGCCCTTGAAGATCGGCAGCACATCCTGGTAGCTCCAGCCGCGGTTGCCGAGCTGGGCCCAGTGGTCGAAGTCCTGCCGCTGGCCGCGTACCCACACCATGCCGTTGATGGCGCTCGATCCGCCGAGCATCTTGCCGCGCGGCACGGGGATGGCGCGCCCGCCGGTCTTCTCGTCGGGCTCGGACGCGTACAGCCAGTTTACGCCCGGCCGCTTGATGAATTTGGCAAAGCTGACCGGTACGCGCGACAGGGGATGCGTCTCGCCGCCGGCCTCCAGCAGCAGCACCTGATGGCGACCGTTCTCCGTGAGGCGGTAGGCCAGTGCCGCGCCCGCCGATCCGGCGCCAACGATGATGTAATCGACCGTGTGCTGATACATGCCCTTCCTCGCCCGTGTTCCGACGTCTCTTCTGAGCAGGCGGCCGCACACTAGCCCAGGCTGCGCGAGCTCGGCCACCGGCGTCTGGTGCGTGCATGGCTGACCACCGCCGCGCTCGCGCCGCTTTGTCGGAGCTTGCGCGCAATGAGCCCTGACCTGGACCGGAATCGATGGGAGCGAAAAGCTACCCCTTGAGCGGCCGCGCGATTTCCGGCGGCACCTCGCGCTGGTAGGCTTGGCCGATGGCGAACAACATGGCCTCTGAGTACGGGCGGCCGACGAGCTGGATGCCGTTCGGCAAGCCGCCCGCGCGCGGGACCGGCAGGGTCAGCGTCGGCAGGCCCAGATAGTTGACGGGCCGGGTAAACCTGAGGACGCGCCCCATCGCCGCCTGCACCGTCGGGCCGGCGCTGATATCGAGCTCAGCGATGGTGGGGAGCGGATCGGCGAGGACCGGCAGGATCGCCACGTCGATGTCCCTGAACGTCTCCTTCAGCGTGCGCTCGAGAAACATCCCCCGCGCGCGCAGCGCGGTCAGATGGTCGACGGCGGAGATGAAATGACCGACCTCGGCGCGTGCGCGCACCTGCGGGCCGTAGTCGCCCGGTCGCGTGCGCAGATAGATCGAGTGCGGCGAGGAGGCATCGGGAAGCTGCACGAGCTGCACCATGTGGTCGAGCGTCTGCCAATCGGAGAAGCGGCAGGACGCGCGCGCCAGACCGAGCTTGCCAAGGATGCCGGCCACCTGGTCGACCATGCGCTGCACCTGCGGGTCGGCTTCGCTCACGACGGCTTCGTCCACGCCGAGGCGCAAGCCCCGCACCGGATCATTCAGGCGTCCGAGGTAGTCGGGAACGGGCATCGTCGTCGACGCCGGATCGCGCGGGTCGTGCCCGGCGAGGAGGCCCAGCGTCAGCGCCAGGTCCTCCATGTGGCGCGCAATGACGCCCACGGTGTCGAGTGCCGGCGCCAACGGCATCGCCCCGGCTCGGCTGACGCGCCCCCACGTCGGCTTGATCGAGATGACGCCGCAGCAGGCCGCCGGCAGCCGCAGCGAGCCACCGGTATCGGAGCCGAGGCCTGCCGGAATGGCGCC
>DATFCC010000103.1:0-5205 GCA_035253505.1 Hyphomicrobiaceae bacterium | reverse complement strand
GCCTGTGCACGCCGGTGGCTTTCTTGCGTGCCGTCGCCGAGCCGGATCGCCCACTCGGCGGCGTGGCGCAGATGGTAGGCGCTCTCCTTCTCCGACTTGGCGGCGATCGCCGCCAGCGTCGCATCCGTGGATGCGGTCATGGCGCGCCAGTAGGGGTCGGCGAAAGCGGAGTAGAAGAGCTGGCGGATGATGGTTCGGGCGAAGTCGCCATTGGGCAGCTCGGCCAGCAGGACGTTGCGGTATTGGTGCACATCGCGCAGATACGCGTAGGTGTCCTCGTCGTTGTCTGCGGCTTCCGTCTGCGCCGCGAAGCCATACAGGAGTCGCGCCTGGCCGATGAGATCGAGGCCGATATTGGCCAGCGCCATGTCCTCCTCCAGCATCGGCGCGTGCCCGCACCACTCCGAGAGGCGATGGCCGAGAATGAGCGCGTCATCCGCCCGCCGCAGCGCATACAGCACCAGCGGCGACTCGACGACCGTTATGCCCGTTGTGGCCAGCGATGCCTCCTCATGCGGTTCGTGGCACTGCGGCGTCGCGCCTGTCCTCAACGTCATCCCCGCGCAGGCGGGGATCCATGCAAGCCGCTTCGCGGGCACGAGCGAGATACAAGGGGCACCTGGCGTGGGTGCCCGCCTTCGCGGGCATGACGTCGAAAAGGAGGGGCCGTCGCGAGTTCATGCGCATTCACATGTGGCCCACTTCGTCGGGCACGTCGTAGAAGGTCGGGTGGCGGTAGATCTTGGATGCGGCCGGCTCGAACAGCATGTCCTTGTCGGCGGGGTCGGAGGCGGTGATGGCGTTGGACGGCACCACCCAGATCGACAGCCCCTCGCCGCGGCGCGTGTAGATGTCGCGCGCGGCCTGCAGCGCCAGCGTGGCATCGGCGGCGTGCAGCGAGCCCACGTGCTTGTGCGCCAGCCCGTTGCGGCTGCGGATGAACACCTCCCACAAAGGCATGCGCGCTTCGGACATGGCGAAAGCTTCCTTGTGTCAGGCGCAGCGCTGGCGCATCAGCGCTTCGACGTTCGCCAGGCTCTCCCAGCCGAAGGCATAGTCGCTGGGACCGTGCGCCGTGAGATGCGTGAGGCGCTCAAGGGCCTCCTGCGGCGTCGGGATGTGTCCCACCGGGACCCACCACATGACGAAATGCGGCTTGCCCATCGGCTCGAACCAGTTGCCCTTCTTCTGGTAGAAGCGCTTGTGCACCGTGTTCCACACGAAGTGCTCGAGCTGCGCCGCCGTCTCCCACACGCTCATGTTGATCAGGAACGTCGGATCGGCGGTCACCAGGATGTCGGTGGCGTTGCCGCTGTCGGACTTGAGGCGCCACACGAAGCCCGGGCTGCGCTCGGCCAGCGCGTTGACGGCGTCCAGGGCATTCATGAACTCGGCGAGGCGCGGATCCTCGGTCGGGTAGCGAATGTTGCCGACGTTGAGTTGCGCGAGGTGCGTGCCGGCCGGTTGCTCGATCATGTCGCCTACTCCGCGGCCATTTTCGTCGCGTCGGCGCGCTCTTTGCGCTTTCTGGCATAGGCCAGGGCCGCCTCGCGCACCCAGGCGCCTTCGTCGTGCGATTTGCGGCGCGCGGCGAGGCGCTCGCGATTGCACGGGCCGTGGCCCGCCAGGACGCGCTTGAACTCCGACCAGTCGATCGGCCCGAAACGCCAGTGGCCGCTCGCCTCGTCGAATTTCAGGTCGGGGTCGGGAAACGTCAGCCCGAGATAGTGGCCCTGGGGCACGGTGGCATCGACAAACTTCTGCCTCAGGTCGTCGTTGGAGAAGCGCTTGATCTTCCACTTCATGGTATCGGCCGAATGCAGGCTCTCCTTGTCGGAGGGGCCGAACATCATCAGGCACGGCCACCACCAGCGGTCGAGCGCATCCTGCGCCATGGCCTTCTGCTCCGGCGTGCCGCGGGCAAGCGTCACCATGATCTCGTAGCCCTGCCGCTGGTGGAACGACTCTTCCTTGCAGATGCGGATCATGGCACGCGCGTAGGGGCCGTAGCTGCACCGGCAGAGCGGGATCTGGTTCATGATCGCCGCACCGTCGACGAGCCAGCCGATGGCGCCGATGTCGGCCCAGGTCAGGGCCGGGTAGTTGAAGATCGAGGAATACTTCGCCTTGCCGGTCAGCATCTGATCGACCAGCTCCTCGCGCGCGGTGCCGAGCGTCTCCGCCGCGGCGTAGAGATAGAGGCCGTGCCCGCACTCGTCCTGCACCTTGGCGAGCAGGGCGGCCTTGCGGCGCAGCGTCGGCGCGCGCGTGATCCAGTTGCCTTCCGGCAGCATGCCGACGATCTCGGAGTGGGCGTGCTGGGAGATCTGCCGCGTGAGTGTCTTGCGGTAGGCGGCCGGCATCCAGTCGTTGGGCTCGATGCGCTCCTCGGCATCGACGCGGGCCTGGAAGCGAGCGGCCTGCACCGGGTCCTCGGTCGCCGCGGCCGCGGTCTCGCCGGGTGCGTTGAGACCTTGTGAATACATGCCTCGACCTCCCTTGCCGGTGTTTTTATGTAACAGGAATTATCTATAGTCAATAAAATCTGTAACGCATCTGCGCCTCACCGACGCTGCTGGAACCGGCTGCGCAGCTCCGGCCCGGCCGGCGGCAGCTTACCACGCTCGTTCTGCCCATGCTCGTCCAGCCAGCGTTCGGAGGCCGGCAGAAGTCGGTGGTAGAGCGTGGCGCAAAGCCCCCGTGCGGTGGCGCCCGGCCAGTCGGCAGGCAGAAGCTTGGGCGGCAGGATGGGGTCGCGCAGGATGACGCGCCGGTAGGCATGGATGAGCAGGATGCGCACCACGAAAGCGTCGAGGTCCGACATCGGCGCTCGCCCATTGAGCGCGGCGGCGAGCGGCTCGAACAGCTCGAGGAAGCGGCGATAGCCGTTGGCCGTCTGGCCGAGGTCCCAGGCGCGCGAGGTGAGGGCGCGGGCGGTCTCGAGATCGCATCCAGCATCGAGGCGGATGGCTTCGGCGGCTTCCGGCGGAATCGCAGTATCTCCAGGCGCGATCCAGACGCCCGGAGCAGCCGGCCCGAAGCCCGCCAGGGCCAGCGCCGACCGGGCCTCCTCCCGCTCGCGGATACCGCCCAGCAGCAAGAGCTCGAAGCGGCCGCTCCAAGGGCGCGGCTGCGCATTGTAGATGTGCTGCGTCGCCTGACGGAAGGTCTCCCGGCCCTTGCCGGCCAGATGATAGAAGCTGTTGCGCCCCACCCGGCTGCGCTCGAGCCAGCCATCCGCCGCCAGTCGCGACATGGCCGTCCGCACCACGCCCTGGCCGATGTCCAGCGCCTCGAAGAAGCCGACCAGCGTGCCGAGCCACACCGACCCGCCGCGCGGCACGATGGCGTCGCCGTAGAGGGTGATGATCACCGACCACGTTCGCGACGGCTCCTCGCGCAGATGGCGCAGGATGCCGGTCAATGGGGCTTGCGCGGGCACGGGCGTTGTCGTTGGCTCGGCGCAGATGTCATCCTTGATGCGAAGTGATAGGAGATGGGGGGTGGGTGTCAAACGCCTCCGGCTCTGTGGGCTCGGCGCCCGCAATTCTGTGACCAGGAAAGCCCGATGAACGCACCGCTGTTGTCGTCCCTGAAGATCAACCTGCCAACGGAGACGGGCAGGCTCGAGACATTCGTGTTGTCCGAGCCTCGCACCTATCCCGACAAGGCGCGAGGTGCCTTCAACCGGGTAGCGTTCTCCGCCGCCCACGTGGTCGCCGATGCCGTTGCCGCCGGCGACCCATGGCTCGACTGCAACCTCGATTGGGAGCGCACGATCGCCTACCGCGAGCACCTGTGGGGCCTCGGGCTGGGCGTGGCGGAGGCCATGGACACGGCGCAGCGCGGCATGGGCCTCGACTGGCCAACCTCCCTCGAGCTGATCGAGCGTGCGGTCAAGGCCGGCAAGGCCTGGGAGGCGCGCGAGGGCCGGCCGGCGCTGATCGCCTCGGGGTGCGGCACCGATCACCTTGATCTCGCCCAGGTGCGCACCGTCGACGAGGTGATCCGGGCCTACGAGGAGCAGATGGCAGCGATCGAGAAGGTCGGCGGGCGCCTGATCGTCATGGCCAGTCGGGCGCTGGCGCGTGTCGCCAAGTCGCCCGCCGACTACGAGCGCGTGTACGATCGGGTGCTCGCCCAGGCGCGCGAGCCGGTGATCATCCACTGGCTGGGCGAGATGTTCGATCCCGCGCTCGCCGGCTACTGGGGCAGCACCGACCATTTGCAGGCGATGAGGACGGCGGTCGGCATCATCAACGCGCATGCGGCCAAGGTCGACGGGGTCAAGATCTCGCTCCTCGACAAGGATAAGGAGATCGTCATGCGCCGCCAGCTCGCCAAGGGCGTGCGCATGTATACGGGCGACGATTTCAACTACGCCGGGCTGATTGCCGGCGACGAGAAGGGTTACAGCGACGCCCTGCTTGGCATCTTCGATGCCATCGCGCCTGCGGCTTCCGCGGCGCTCACTGCGCTGGCGGCCGGGGAGCGCGCCACCTTCGATGCGATCCTGGCGCCGACCGTGCCGCTGTCGCGCCACATCTTCAGGGCGCCGACGCGCTTCTACAAGACGGGCGTCGTCTTCATGGCCTATCTCAACGGCCTGCAGGACCACTTCGTGATGGTCGGCGGTCAGCAGAGCGCGCGCTCGCTGCCGCATCTGGCCGAGCTGTTCCGCCTCGCCGATCGCGCCGGCCTTCTGCGCGACCCGGACATGGCGCGGCGGCGCATGGTGCGCGTGCTCGCCCTGCACGGCATCGCCTGATGCCGACGCCATGTAGGTTTGGTCGAGTTCGCTCCATAGGTTGGGTCAAGCGTCAGCGATGACCCAACACAGGGCAGCCTCCCATGACCCGCGTTGGGTCTGCGCTTCGCTTGACCCAACCTACGCCTGCGCGGAGTGAACATGCGCGAGCTCGCGAGCGACCTGTCACTGCTGTCGATCAATACCGCGACGGTGAGGAAGCAGCTTGCGCTGCCCGCCATCGTCGAGGCCTGCGCGCGCCGCGGCATCCGCGCCATCTCGCCGTGGCGCGACCAGGTGCAGGCAGCCGGGCTGCCGCAGGTGGCGCGGCAGATCAAGGACGCCGGGTTCGTTCTCTCCGGCTACTGCCGCGGCGGCTTCTTTCCGGCAGCCGATGCGGCAGGCCTGGCCGCAGCGCTCGATGACAATCGCCGCGCGGTGGACGAGGCCAAGACGCT
>DATFCC010000102.1:0-4543 GCA_035253505.1 Hyphomicrobiaceae bacterium | reverse complement strand
CGCTTGAACTCGTTCTCGTCGATCATGCCGCGGCGGATCTTCTCCGACGGGATGCCCGCCTGTTCCGACAGGATGCGTGTCGCAAGCTGCTCGGAGGACATCTCGAGCGAGAAGAAGCCGACGACGGCGCCGTCATGCTTGGGATCGTCCGCCCCGAGCTCCGGGTTGCGCACGAGCGACTGTGCGCGCGCTTTGGCGACGTTGAAGGCGATGTTGGTGGCAAGCGCGGTTTTACCCATGGATGGGCGGCCGGCCAGCACGATCAGATCGGAGGACTGCAGGCCCCCCATCTTGCTGTCGAGGCCGGAGAAGCGCGTGGCGATGCCCGAGAGATGGCCGTCGCGCTTGTAGGCGGCGCCGGCCATGTCGATGGCGGTGGTCAGCGCATGGTTGAAGGCCTGGAAGCCCTGGCCATACTTGTCGGTCTCGGCCAGTGAGAAGAGGCGCGTCTCGGCCTCCTCGATCTGCTCCTTGGGCGGGAAATCAACGGGACTGTCGAAGGCAGCGTTGACCATGTCCTCGCCGATCAGGATGAGCTGCCGCCGGGTGGCAAGATCGTGGATGGTGCGGCCGTAGTCGCGCGCATTGATGATGGTGGCGGCGTTGGCGGCAAGGCGCCCGAGGTATTGCGGCACGGTGGTGGTGGCGTCGATCGGCTCGGCGCTCTCGAAGAAAGTGCGAAGGGTGATGGGCGTGGCCTGTTTGCCCGAGGCGATCAGCTTGGCGGCCGTCTCGTAGATCTGCTGGTGCAGCGGATCGAAGAAGTGGTCCGCCTCCAGGAAGCCGGAGACGCGGTCGTGCGCCTCGTTGTTGACGAGGATGGCGCCGAGCAGGGCCTGCTCGGCCTCGATGTTGTGGGGCGCGGTGCGGAAGGGCATGGCGTCGGCATCGATGCCGGCGCCGGCGGAGGCGGACTTGCGGCGTGCGATCTCGTTCATGGGCGAGGGCATAGCCGATTCCACGGCCTTGCCCTTGTATGGCCGCCGGTGTCAACGCCAGCCATCCTCGATATGCACACAGCCAGGAGAAAGGGCTTGGCGAGGCGAATCGAAGAACGGCTCCCGTCGCGCCCTGCAACCTATTCGCCGGCCATCCGCGGACGCTCGGCGCCCTCGTGCTCGATGAGCCCGCGTTCGCGCTTGAACATGTAGTCGCGCGTGATCGGCAGGGCCTTGATGCGCTTGGAGAGCTGCACCTGGAACACCACCAGGTTCTGGTAGCGGAAGGCCGTCTCCGACGCGGCGAGATAGAACTCCCACATCCGGCAGAAGGTCTCGTCGCGGATGGCCGCGGCCTTATCCCAGTTGGCCAGGAACCGCCGGCGCCAGGCCCGCAGCGTCTCGGCATAGTGGAGGCGCAGCACCTCCACGTCGTCGATGATCAGGCCGGCCCGCTCGATGGCGGCCGTCATTTCCGACAGGGCGGGGATGTAGCCGCCGGGGAAGATGTACTTGGCGATGAACGGGTTGGTCGAGGCCGGCGGCTCGGACCGGCCGATGGAGTGGATGAGCGCCACGCCGTCATCGTTCAGAAGCTCGCGCAGCTTGCGGAAGTAGACACCGTAGTGGTTGACGCCGACGTGCTCGAACATGCCGACCGATACGATGCGATCGAACCGACCCTCGACTTGGCGGTAATCCTGGAACTTGAAATGCACCGCGCGGCTCAGGCCCTCGCGGGCGGCACGCTCGCGCGACACCTTGAGCTGCTCCTGGCTGAGCGTGACACCGGTCACGTCGCACTGGGCCACCTTGGCGAGATAGAGGCCCAGGCCGCCCCAGCCCGAGCCAATATCGAGCACGCGGTGTCCCGGATCGATGGCGAGCTTGGCAGCGAGATGGCGCTTCTTGGCGAGCTGTGCCTCCTCGAGGTCGGCGCCTTCCGTGAAATAGGCGCACGAGTATTGCCGGTCCGAATCGAGGAAGAGGTCATAGATGGCGCCATCGATGTCGTAGTGGTGGGCGACATTGCGCTGCGAGCGGCTGGCCGGATTGAACTGCATCAGGCGGCGTAGCGCGTAGCGGGCGACGTCGAAGCCCTTCGTCCAGGTGGGAAGCGGCTTGTCGATGAGATTGGAAAGCACGAGCTCGAGGAAATCGTAGATGGAGCCCTGCACCATCTCGAGCCGGCCCTGCATGTAGGCCTCGCCGACGGCGAGCTGGGGATCTCTGACGAGCTGTCGTTCCAGCCGCTTGTCGCGAAGGCGGACCGCCACGCCCGGAGGCGAGCCATCGCCGTAGCGATGGCTGACGCCGTCGGCATCGATCAGGGTAAGGGTGCCGCGAGAGACGATGCGGCCGAGGAGGATGTCAAGCAACCTGAGCATAACGCAACACCGAAGCTTTGATTGCGGCTCCTGACCCCCGCCGGCTTCGTGTCCGAAGTCTTGCCCTTAATTATACGCAAGGATTGGACCTGCGCCACCCGCAACGTGTGTCCCGCCTTGGTCGCGCAACTCTGCGTTGCGGCACCGTCAACGGTCGCCTGCCCGTCGCAAGCGTCACGGTGCAAGGGCCGATGGCCGTCCACTGCGAACGTCCGAAACGGTCGCGCAGGCGGCCCAAGCGATCAGGATCGCGCGGGCTCCTCGCCCGTGCCCTCTTCCTCGCCTTCCTCGCGCTGGCGCGCGCGCGCTTCTTCCTCGAACACGGCATCGGGATTGAAGGTCTCGAGCTGCAGGCCTTCCTCCTTCACCACCGTCACGTCCTCGCCCCGCGCCTGGCGCTCGGCCTCGTCCTCGGAGCGCGCCACGTTGAGCGTGATGGGCACGATCACCTCCGGATGCAGCGCGACGCGCGTCGCGTGCAGGCCCAGCGTCTTCATCGGCTTGTCGAGCACGATCTGCCGCCGGTCGACGGTGAAGCCACCGGCGGTGACGAACTCGGCGATGTCGCGGGTGCTCACCGAGCCGTAGAGCTGCCCGGTGTCGCCGGCCTGCCGGATGGCGAGGAAGGTCTTGCCGGTGAGCTTGGCGGCCACCGCCTCGGCCTCCTTCTTGAGCTCGAGGTCGCGCGCTTCGAGCTGGGCGCGATCCTTCTCGAAGCGCGCCCTGTTCTCGGGCGAGGCGCGCAGGGCCTTCTTCTGCGGCAGGAGGTAGTTGCGCGCATAGCCGTCCTTGACATTGACGACGTCGCCCATCTGGCCGAGACGGCCGATGCGTTCCAGTAGAATGACCTGCATGGTTTGCTCCATTCGCGTGTTGAATCAGGTTGAAGAGGGCGGGCCGCCCGAGCGGCGCGCAAGCTTGAGAACGGGCTCGAACAATCCGGCCACGGTCAGCGCCAGGGCCATGTAGGGCCCGAACACCAGCAGGCCGCCGTAGACCAGCCAGAGCACCCAGGCTCCGCGGGATCTGGCAACGCTGTGCATCAGCGCCAGGCCGCCGATCAGATAGGCGACCGCCATCGCGCCGGTGAAGCTGGTGCCGGCGATGCCCACGACGCCCGACAGGAACGAGGCGGCGATGGCTGCGGCGCCGATCAGCGGGAAGCCCGGCGGGAACGTGAGGGCCGGGAGGTCGGGCCAATCGCGACCGAGCCGGCCGGAGGCGCGCGCGACGCGCGCGGCGAGATAGGTGTTGAGCGCAAAGATCATGGTCCAGTAGGCGGCCAGCACTGCGGGCAGCACCGCCACCACGAACTCGGCGAGGCCTTCGATCTGCGACTCCTCGAGCTTGCGCAGCCCGAGCTCGGGGGCACGGGTGGACATGGTGCGGAGGAATTCGGCCAGCACCGGCCGCACCGGCTCGTAGCTGCCGCCGATCAGGGGAAGGACGAGAACGGGCAGAGCGCCGCCGTAGAGCGAGATGGCCGCAGTGAGCCGGCCCGGCGGATACCATTCCCGCTTGGCGGGATCCTGCGCGTCGGGGCGGCTCAGGTAGACGACGTGGGCAATGAGGGCGACGGGGAGCCCGAACGCCAGGAAATACCCGATAGCGAAGGGCGCGCTGGCAGCGATGCCCATGACGGTCGCGCCGGCGGCTGCGCCCAGGGCGGCGGGCATCCAGCCCCAGCCGAGGCCGGCGAGGAGAGTGGGCAGCGGCGTGAGGATGATGAGCACAGGCCCCAGCATCGGCGATCCGCGCGCGGCCGAATAGAACAGCAGAGCCGACGCGAGCCCGCCGCCGATGCCGATGAGGAACCCGATGGCCATGTCTTCGAGCTGTCCCGCCGCAGCGGTTAGAGGCCAGGCCGCAATCGTCAGCGTCCAGCCCCAACCTTCGACACGGGGGTCCGGGCCGAGCCCGGCTCCCCGCTACTTGATGACGTAAGGCAGAAGACCGATGAACCGCGCGCGCTTGATGGCTTGGGCCAACTCGCGCTGCTTCTTGGCCGATACGGCCGTGATGCGGCTCGGCACGATCTTGCCGCGCTCGGACACGTACCGGCTCAGCAGCCGCATGTCCTTGTAGTCGATCTTCGGTGCCTTATCGCCGGAGAACGGGCAGGTCTTGCGGCGGCGATGGAAGGGGCGGCGCGCCTGCGCGATTTCTTGAATTTCAGCCATGATCAGCCCTCCGAGCCCGTGTTGCCGCCTTCAGGCT
>DATFCC010000101.1:0-6699 GCA_035253505.1 Hyphomicrobiaceae bacterium | reverse complement strand
AGCGCATTTGCAGCGCATCGGCGAAGGCCGGCCATGCCGGTCAGCGCGGCGTCGACATATACTTGGCGTGCGCTCCGGGATATCCGCCTGCCCTGTGAGCGGAGCGCAACCGCGAGGCATGGCTCGTCGTTCGTTGGACTGGACCCGCATGCCCCTGCCACTCAAAGACCGGCTGATCGCCCTGTTGGTGCCGTCCGCCCCCTACTACCGCCGGCGCATAGCCGACGAGGCCGAATGGGGCGAGCACGAGCTGAGCGTCCTGGGCGAGATCGTGCGCAAGGGCGGTACGGCGGTCGATGTGGGGGCCAACCAGGGTTTCTTTGCTTTCGCCCTCGCCGCCATCGCGGACCGCGTCGAGGCGTTCGAGCCCAACCCCGACTACGCCCGTTTCGCCCGGCGCATGCTGGGGTCGCGTGCCCGCGTCCATGCCGTCGCCCTGTCGAACCACAACGGCCGGCAGCAATTCTCGGTACCGATGTCGGATGAGGGGGTGGCGTTGCACCTCGGTGGTGCGTTGAAGGGAGCCGGTTCGGGTACCCTCAAGGCGACGCGCTTCGAGGTCGAGGTGCGCACTCTCGACAGTTACGGCTTCAGCGACGTGCGCGTCATCAAGGTCGATGTGGAAGGCAGCGAGATGGACGTGCTGGAGGGCGCCCGCGCGACTATCCGGCGCGACCGGCCGGCGCTGATCGTGGAGCTGCTTACCGGCGCTCACGCCGATCCTGCGGCAGTGACCGAGGCGATCTCTGCAACCTATGGCTATGCGCCCTGGCTGGTCACCAAGGACGGCGCGCGTGTAGAGGCGCTGCCGGCGATCCGGGCGCTCGGCAGCAACACGACCTGGGGCTCGCCGATCCGCAACCGCAACGTGCTGTTCCTGTCGCCTTGAGCGCCCGGCTTGGTCGTTGTCCGGCAACGCGCTAAGACGGCGCCCCATGAGCGGCGACGTTGAAATCATCCCCATCCGCGAGGAGCTGATCGACAGCTTCCATGCCGCGCTCGACGTGGTATGCCGCGAGCGCGCCTACCTGGCTTTTCTCGAAGCCCCGCCGATCGAGCAGGCGCGAGAATTCGTACGCGACAACATCGCCAAGGGCTATCCGCACCTCGTCGCCCTCGCGCAGGGCAATGTCGTCGGCTGGTGCGATGTCACGCCCGCGGGCCGGCCGACCATGCGGCATGGCGGCATTCTGGGCATGGCGCTGCTGCCCGAGTGGCGCGGGCGCGGCCTCGGCCGGCGGTTGATCGGCCAGGCGCTCGAAGCCGCGCGCAAATTCGGCTTCCTGCGCGTGGAGTTGACCGTCCGAGACGACAACGTTCGCGCCCAGGCGCTCTACCGCAGGGTCGGGTTCGCGGTGGAGGGTCGCAAGCGCCGTGCGGTCCTCGTCGACGGGGTGTTTTGCGACCTGATCGTGATGGCGCTTCTGTTTGACGAAGCGGCGTAGGTATCGGACCCTCGGGGCCCCGATACCGTCATTCCACTCCCGGCGCTGCCCATCGATGGCGACCAGACCCGCAGACACGGATGCGCGAGGCATCGGACCTGGACGGTCCGGCACGCACCTGCATGTGCTCGCCACGGCCGGCTTCGCCGACTATGCCCTGATCGACAGTGGCGCGGGCCGCAAGCTGGAGCGGTTCGGGCGCTTCATCGTGGATCGCCCCGAGCCGCAGGCCATGTGGCAGCCCGCCTCGGAGCCCGGAGCATGGCTGAGGGCCGATGCCACCTTCAAGGCCAGCGGTGACGAAGACGGCGAGGGAGGGCGCTGGCACAAGAACAAGGTGCTGCCGGAAACCTGGCCGTTGCGCGTACTCGATGTCGCGGTTCTCGGCCGGCTCAGTCCGTTCCGTCACATGGGTTTGTTTCCCGAGCAGCTTCCGCACTGGCAATGGATGCGCGAGCGCCTAAAGGGTGTACGTAGCGAGACGCCCCGTCTGCTCAACCTGTTCGCCTACACCGGCGCTGCCTCCCTGATAGCGGCGCGCGCGGGCGCCGAGGTGACGCATGTGGATGCCTCCAAGCGCGCCATCGCCTGGGCGAAGCAGAACCAGTCGATCTCCAAGCTTGGCGACGCGCCGATCCGCTGGATCCTCGACGACGCCCGCAAGTTCGCCGCCCGCGAGGTGCGCCGGGGCAGGACCTATCACGTCATCCTCGTCGATCCGCCGAAGTTCGGCCGTGGCCCCGACGGCGAGATCTGGGACGTGTTTCTGCACCTGGCCCCGCTGCTGCGCGATTGTGCCCTGCTGCTGGCCCCCGGCCCGTCTGCGCTCGTGCTCACCACCTACGCCATCCGCGCTTCCGCGCTCGCAACCGATGCCCTGGTGCGCGAGTGCCTGGCGGGGCGGCCCGGAACGACCGAAAGCGGCGAGCTTGCGGTGGTCGAGGAATCCGCCGGGCGCCTGCTCCCCACCTCCAACTATTCCCGCTGGGTTGCGCGTGATGCCGCGAGCTGAGCCGCCGCGCGGCGTGCGCGCCATCACCAGCCTGCAGAACGACCGGGTGAAGCTCATCCGCGCGCTGGAGATGCGCAAGGCGCGTCGCGAGACCGGTCTCTTCACCGCTGAAGGCGCTTCCGTCCTTGTGATGGCGCGCGATGCCGGCTGGGTGCCGCGCATGCTGGTCTTTCTCGCGGGCAGCGCGAGGTCCGGCATCGCCCAAGGGCTGCTCGCCTGGGCGGAGGCGGCGGGCGCGGAATGTCTCGAGGTGTCCGAGGCGGTGCTCGGCAAGCTTACGGCCAAGGACAACCCGCAGGCCATGCTCGGCGTCTTCGAGCAGCGCTGGGCAGCCGATGCGCGTGCGGACCGGGATGGCGTGTGCGTGGCGCTCGAGGCGATCCGCGACCCAGGCAACCTCGGCACCATCATTCGCACCGCGGACGCAGCCGGCGCCCGCGGCGTACTCCTGATCGGCAACAGCGCCGACCCGTATTCGCGCGAGGCGGTGCGCGCCAGCATGGGCTCGATCTTCAACATGGCCGTCGCGCGCATGAGCCCGGAGGGCGCCCTTGCCCTGGCGGCGGCATGGCCGGGTGACGTCGTCGGCGCGGGGTTGGGTGCCACAGCCGATTTCCGCGCCGTCTCCTATCGCGAGCCCACGCTGCTCGTCATGGGCAGCGAGGGGCCGGGGCTGTCGGCGGAGCTCGCCGCCGTCTGCACCCGCCTCGTCAAGATCCCGATGGCCGGCAGCCTCGACAGCCTCAACCTGGCGGTGGCGACCGCGCTCATGCTGTACGAGATCCGCCGCGCGCACCTGCACCTCTGAGGCCGCGCCCCTCGCGCCGGGTGGCCAGATGCGACAGAATGGGCGGCGCAGGTTCTTGGATGGGAGGAAAAGACGTGGCCGAGCAGCGCACATCCCGCATCACGCGTGTCACAAGTCCGGCGGCTCCCGAGCCGCAGCCGGGCACATGGTCCAACTGTCTGGTCGTCAACGGGGTCGCCTACGTGGCGGGCCTCGTCGCGCGCGGCGGCGACGGCAAGACACACGGCGACGAGTATGAGCAGGCGAAAGCGATTTTCGCCAAGATGCGCGGCCTGATCGAGGCCGCCGGCGGCGCCATGTCCGATGTCGTCAAGGTCATCATCTACGTCACCGACATCAAGAACCGCGAGCAGGTATGGAAGGCGCGCCGCGAGGTCTTCAGCGGCGATTTTCCCGTCAGCACGCTGGTGCAGGTTGCAGCCCTCGCCTCACCTGAAATCAAGGTCGAGATCGAGGCCATTGCCCACATCGGCGCCGGCGCGCGCTGAGCGTGCCGGGAAGGGGGCTGGCGCCGTCGGAGAAGGGGTCAGACCCCTCGTCGTTACGGGTCTTGATACGGCTGACGTGGGGGCGAGGGGTCTGACCCCTCGGTGCCTTCGGTCCACCCTCTTCGCTAACCGGGCGGCGGCATGCCGTTGGCGGCCCGCTGCACGGTCATCGGGTCCTCCGAGCGGCGCGACTTGCCCTCGAAGTGGGCGCCCTGCTCGATGGCGAGCGACCGGTGGAAGACATCGCCTTCGACGCGGCTGGAGGACTGAAACGTCACCGAGTTGCCGCGGATCGACCCCTGCACCGTTCCGCGGATGACGACTTCCTCGGCGATCAGGCCGCCGGTAATGCGGGCTTGCTCGCCGACGATGATGCGCAGCGCGTGGATATCGCCCTGCACCTCGCCCTCGACCTGCACCTCGCCCTTCGATTCCAGGTTGCCGGTGATGGAGAGATCGGCGCCGACGACCGAGGCGCCACCCGCATTCGATCGTGGCGCGCTTCCCGCGCGGGCATTGTGTGCGCCGGAGGAGGGCCTTGGCGACGGCATTCCGGGCCTTGCGGATTCCGACGGCGAACCTTCCCTGTCCGGCCTCTTGGTGAACATCTCGACGTTACTCCGCCACCTCGCCTCCACAGGCGCTTGGCTTAACATGGATCGGAGGATACGTCACCGCTGCCGGTGGCCCGGATGGCATTCGCTGGCCGCGGCGCGCTGGTGAAGGGTGGCCGTCGGTGATAGCTTTTCCGCCGGCTAAAGTCGGTGGGTGAACAACCGGGCGCAAGCGCCGGAAAACTCTGGCTGCGGTCCGGATCGGGGAGGTTGCACATGAGGGAGCGAAGGGGGGTCGCCGCGGTGGCGGGCGTTTTGCTGCTCGGCACGGCTGTGGCCGCGTACGGCGAGATTGCCGTGTCGGCCAACGATGCCAAGCTGAAACTCGTCAATGGCAAAGCCGAGGTGCAGAAGAGTCCGGCACCGGACACCGTCACGTTCATCGACCTGAGGGCCAGCCCGCCCAAGGCCCTGGCCGAGATCGAGGTCCCCAACAGCATCGTCGGGCCGCCCACCAACGTAGCGGTGTCCCCCAAGGAGGACATTGCGCTCGTTACCAGCGCCATGAAGATCGACCCCGCCGATCCGACCAAGCAGATCCCGGACGACACGGTGAGCGTCATCGACTTGTCGCCGCTGAAGCCGAGCCTCGTGGGCCGGCTGCGGAAGGCGGTGGGCAACCCGGAGCCGCCCAAGCCGCCCAAGGTCATTGCCACCCTGCAGGCCGGCAAAGGTGCGGCCGGCGTTTCCATCAACAAGGCCGGCACTCTGGCCCTGGTGGCTAATCGCTCGGAAGGCACCGTCTCCGTATTCACGATCGCCGGCACAACTGTAACGGCCGCGGGAACCGTGACGGTCGGCAAGCCGGATTCGGGCCCCAGCCACGTCGCCTTCACGCCGGACGGCAAGCGGGCGCTCGTGACTCGCGACAACGATCATCGCGTGGTGGTGCTGTCGGTGGACGGCAGCAAGGTCGAGGCGACGAAACGCGAGATCGCCACGGGCCTGCGCCCCTACGGCCTCGACATCTCCGCGGCCGGCGATGTCGCCGTGGTGGCCAACATCGGCATCTCCGGCAGCGGCGATGCCAACACCATCAGCGTGATCGACCTGAAGCTCGATCCGCCGCGGGTCGTCGGCAGCTACTCGGTCGGCGTCACGCCGGAAGGCATCAAGATGTCGCCGGACGGCAAGATGGTGGCGGTCACCGTCATGAACGGCAGCAACATGGCGCCCGGCACGCCGTTCTACAACGACAATGGCATCCTCCAGGTCTGGACGCGCACCGGTACGCAGCTCACCAAGACCGCGGAGCTGCCGATCGGCAAGTGGTGCCAGGGCGTGGCCTGGGCGGCCAACAGCAAGTCCCTGCTTGCCCAGTGCGTTGTCGAGGAAGAGATCATCGCCGTCCGTGTCTCAGGCAAGACGCTGCAGAAGACAGGCAGCATCAAGACCAAGGGCGGACCCGCCGGCATCCGCACTGCCGAACCGTGAGGTAACGCGGGCGCGCGAACGCCCGCCGCGCAATGAAGGTCGAGAGCACGAGCACCTACATACGGCCCGTTGCGCGCCTGGGTCATTCTCCTGCCGAGGCGGCGCTGCCGGCCATTGCGGTCGGCGGGCTGGCGACGTGCCGTTTCGCGGCCGCGGAGATCATCGTGCGCGACGGCGGCCAGGTCCGGCGCCGCGTCGCCGCGGCCGAAGACCTGATTGCCGGCGCCGATCCTGGTGAGCGCGCGCTCCTGCAACGCGTTCAGCAACCGCGCGCAGCCCTAGCCGGCATCACGCTCGACCGTCCCCGCATCATGGGCATCGTCAACGTGACGCCGGACAGCTTCTCCGATGGCGGCCGCTTCACGACGACGGATGCCGCGGTGGCCCATGCCCTGCAGCTCGAGGCGGAGGGGGCGGACATCCTCGACATCGGCGGGGAATCCACGCGGCCACGCTCGGACCCCGTGGATGTGGAAGAGGAATGCCGCCGTGTGCTACCCGTCATCGCCGCCATCGCCAAGCAGGCCCGCGCTCCGGTTTCGATCGACACCCGCAAGGCGGAGGTGATGCGGCGGGCGGCGCTGGAAGGTGCGCGCATCATCAACGACGTCTCGGCGCTCACGCACGATCCTGCGGGCCTCTCCACCGCCGCCGCGACTGGCCTGCCGGTGGTGCTGATGCACGCCCGGGGCGATCCGCGCACCATGCAGGACAATCCCACCTACGATGACGTGGTGCTCGACGTCTACGACGTGTTGGAGGCGCGCATTGCCGCCTGCGAGGCGGCCGGCATTGCGCGGGCCCGGCTCATCGTCGACCCTGGCATCGGCTTCGGCAAGACGGTGGCGCACAACCTGGCGCTGCTCGGCGCGTTGAGCCTCTATCACGGCACGGGCTG
>DATFCC010000100.1:0-3895 GCA_035253505.1 Hyphomicrobiaceae bacterium | reverse complement strand
GCCTTGCCCTTGCGCGTGCGCGCGTTGGTGTGCGTGCGCTGACCGCGGACGGGCAGGCCACGGCGATGGCGCAGCCCGCGGTAGCAGCCCAGGTCCATCAGGCGCTTGATGTTCATGGCCACGTCGCGGCGAAGGTCGCCTTCCACCACGTAGTCGCGGTCGATGGTCTCGCGGATCTGCAGCACCTCGGCGTCCGTGAGCTGGTTGACCCGCCGCTGATCGGGGATCCCGGCCTTCTCGCAGACCTCCTGGGCAAGCTTGGGCCCGATGCCGTGGATGTACTGGAGGGCAATGACGACGCGCTTCTGCGTCGGGATGTTTACGCCTGCGATGCGAGCCACGTCAGTCTCCCAGGAACGGCGCCGTGCCTTCCCGGCATCGCCCGCCGTGTCGATGCCGGACCAAACCCTTGATAACGCATGCAAATCGGCCCCGGCGCATTTGTCGCCAGGCCCGATCGCCAGGTTCACGTCGCGAAAGTTGTGCGTCTTTTAGACGAGCGCCCCGGCCTCGTCAACCAAGGGCTGCCGTCAGTGTTCCTCATTTGATCTCGCCCAATACCCGGTCGATCGCTCTTGCGACCTCGGCAATCGGCGCCATCCCGTCGACCGAGTGCAGCTTTCCCTTGCAGAAGTAGTAGCCGATGAGGGGCGACGTCTCCCGATAGTAGACCATCAGCCGCGTGCTTACCGTCTCGCGGCTGTCATCGGGCCGGCGCGTGAACTCGGTGGAGCGGCAAACATCGCAGACCCCCTTCACCTTGGGCTGCTTGGAGTCGTCGTGGTAGCCCTCGCCGCACTTGGCGCAGGTGAACCGGCCGGCGATGCGCCGGATCAGCTCCTCGTCGTCGACCTTGAGCTCGATGACCGCGTCGAGCTTCCTGTTCTTCTGGGCCAGCACCGTGTCGAGCGCAGCCGCCTGCGGGAGGGTGCGCGGAAAGCCGTCGAGGACGATGCCTGCCCGGCAGTCCGGCGCATCCAGGCGCTCGGAGATGATCTTGACGACGATGGCGTCGGAGACCAGCTCCCCCCGGTCCATGATGGCCTTGGCCTGGCGGCCGACCTCGGTTCCGGCCTTGACGGCGGCCCGCAGCATGTCACCCGTGGAAAGCTGAACGAGGCCATGCCTCGAAGCGAGCTCTTTGGCCTGCGTGCCCTTGCCTGCTCCCGGAGGCCCCAGCAGGATCAGGTCCGTCATCGCCTCGTGGCCCCCCTCAGCTTGGCCTTCTTGATGAGCCCTTCATACTGATGGGCCAGGAGATGACCTTGCACCTGGGCGACCGTATCCATGGTGACGCTGACGGCGATCAGCAGCGAGGTACCGCCGAAGTAGAAGGGCACGGCGGCGTAGGAGATCAACAGCTCCGGCAGCACGCAGACGATGGACAGGTAGATGGCGCCGACCACGGTGATGCGCGTCAGGACGTAGTCGATGTACTCGGCGGTCTTGGTGCCCGGCCGGATACCCGGTAGGAAGCCCCCGTACTTGCGCAGGTTGTCGGCCGTCTCCTGGGGATTGAAGACGATCGCCGTATAGAAGAAGGCGAAGAAGACGATCAGCCCCACGTAGACGGCGAGATAGAGGGGTTGGCCGCGCCCCAGGGACGCGACGATGGCGTTGAGCCATTCCGGTCCGGACCCGGCGCTGAACTGCGCGACGGTGATCGGCAGCAGCAGCAGCGAGGAGGCGAAGATCGGCGGGATCACGCCGGACGAGTTGAGCTTCAGCGGCAGGTGCGAGGCGTCGCCCTGGAACATGCGGTTGCCCATCTGCCGCTTGGGATACTGGACCAGCAGGCGGCGCTGGGCGCGCTCGATGAAGACGATGGCGGCGACGACGGCCAGCATCAGGGCCAGGAGCGCGATGAGCAGCGGCCAGGAGATTGCCCCCTGCCGCGACAACTCCAGCAATCCGGCAAGCGCGCTCGGCAGGCCGGCAACGATGCCGGCCATGATGATGAGCGAGGTGCCGTTGCCGACGCCGCGCGCCGTGATCTGCTCGCCGAGCCACATCAGGAACATGGTGCCGCCAACCAGCGTGACGACCGTCGAAATGCGGAAGAACCAGCCCGGATCGATCACCACAGGCCCCGAGGCGCCGCGCGACCCCTCCAACCCGAAGGCGATGCCGTAGGCCTGGAAGGCGGCGAGCACCACGGTCAGGTAGCGCGTATACTGGTTGATCTGCTTGCGGCCCTGCTCGCCCTCCTTCTTGAGCTGCTCGAGCGTGGGCACCACGCTCGTCATGAGCTGCATGATGATCGAGGCCGAGATGTAGGGCATGATGTTGAGGGCGAAGATCGCCATGCGCTCCACGGCGCCGCCGGCGAACATGTTGAACATGCCGAGAATGCCGGAGGACTGCGCCTTGAAGGATTCGGCGAAGGCCGCGGGATTGATCCCGGGGATCGGGATGTACGTGCCGAGCCGGTAGACGACCAGCGCCGCGAGCGTGAACCAGATGCGCCGCTTGAGCTCTTCAGCCTTGGAGAACGCGCCGAAATTGAGGTTGGCGGCAAGCTGCTCGGCAGCGGAAACCATGTGAGCTCTCCTTGGGCCCCCAACCCGGCCCTTCGCATGCCGTCAGGGCTGACAACAAGATGGGACCACGGGGCGGATCGCGCAAGCGCTGCAGGCCATGGCACGGATGGGCATCGGGCCTGGTGGCAACGGCCCGTTCGCCGCTGCCGGCCCCGCCTATTCCTCGGCAGCAGCAGGCTTCTTCTTGGCCACCTTGGCTTTCTTGTCGGCGGATTTCTTGCGCTTCGCCTCGTCGGCCGCCAGCACCTTCTTCTCGATCAGCTTGATTGACCCGCCGGCCCCCTCGATGGCGGCCTTCGCGCCCGCAGTGGCGTGATCGACCGTCAGCGCCAGCTTGGCCTTGAGCTCGCCGCCGCCCAGGATCCGCACGCCATCCAGCGGGCGGCGCACGACGCCTGCCGCCACCAGCGCGGCGACGTCGACCGGCTTGGCGGGATCGAGCCGGCCGGCGTCGATGGCCGACTGCAGGCGGCCCAGCGGCACCTCGTTGAAGATGCGGCGGTCGCGCTTGTTGAAGCCGCGCTTGGGCAGGCGGCGGTGCAGCGGCATCTGGCCGCCCTCGAACCCGCCGAGCCGGACGCCGGAGCGCGCGGTCTGGCCCTTGCCGCCGCGGCCGCCCATCTTGCCCATGCCCGAGCCGATGCCGCGGCCGATGCGGATCCGCATCTTGCGCGAGCCCGGGTTGTCCTTGATCTCGTTGAGCCGCATCGTCGTTGCTCCCGCCGCGTGGGCGTCCTTCAGGCTTTCTCTTCGACGATCCGCACCAAGTGGCGGATCTTGTGCACCATGCCGCGCACGGCCGGCGTATCCTCCAGCGTGCGCCGGCGGCGGATCTTGTTGAGGCCGAGGCCGATCAGGGTCTGCTCCTGGATCTTCGGCCGCCGCGCCGCGCTGCGCACCTGCTCGACGGTGATCGTCTTGCCGGATTTCTTGGCCGCGCCCGCGCCGCCCTTCTCACTTGCCATCGCACATTACCTCGTCAAATGCCGGTTCACGCCGAATCGGCAGCCGCATCGGCATCCGCGCCCATGCCGTCGCGGCGGCGAGCCACGATCTCGCTCACCTTCTTGCCACGGCGGGCCGCGACCGCGCGCGGGTTCTCCTGCTCCTTCAGCGCATCGAACGTGGCGCGCACCATGTTGTAGGGGTTGGTGCTGCCGAGCGACTTCGCCACCACGTCGTGCACACCCAGCATCTCGAACACGGCGCGCGTGGGACCGCCGGCGATGATGCCGGTTCCCGGCGGTGCGGAGCGCAGCACCACCTTGCCGGCACCGTGGCGGCCTTCCGAGTCGTGGTGCAGCGTGCGGCCCTCACGCAGCGGTACGCGCACGAGCCCGCGGCGCGCCGCGTCC
>DATFCC010000099.1:0-7040 GCA_035253505.1 Hyphomicrobiaceae bacterium | reverse complement strand
CGCTCAACCAGACCCTCTGCCCATTCTGAAGAAGAACGGAGAGAGGGTGAATACCGCCCTCATCCGAAACGCCGGCGGCTTGCCTCCTGGGCGTCCTCGAAGGTCCGCAAACCCGTGGTCGGGGCATTGACCAGCACCGCCATGTTGCCGGGCTTGTGCTCGTTCCTCCACATGCGCGTGTGCGCCTTGGGTATCTGCTCCCAGGGGAACACCTCCGACATGCATGGATCGATGCGCCGCTCCACCACCAGCTTGTTGGCCTGCGTGGCCTGCAGCAGGTTGGCGAAGTGCGAGCCCTGCACGCGCTTCTGGTGCATCCACAGGTAGCGCGCGTCCATGGTGAGGTTGTAGCCGGTGGTGCCGGCGCAGATCACCACCATGCCGCCGCGCTTCACCACCAGCACCGAGACCGGGAAGGTCGCCGCGCCCGGATGCTCGAACACGAAATCGACGTTGTTGCCTTTGCCGGTGATCTCCCAGATGGCAGCACCGAACTTGCGCGCCTCCTTGAACCAGGCGTCGTATTCCGGCTTGCCGACGGAAGGCAGCTCACCCCAGCAATTGAACTTCTTGCGGTTGATCACACCGCGGGCGCCGAGCTGCATGACAAAATCGCGCTTGTCGTCCTCGGAGACGACGCCGATGGCGTTGGCGCCCGACGTGGCGATGAGCTGCACCGCCATGGAGCCGAGGCCGCCGGAGGCGCCCCACACCAGCACGTTGTGCCCGGGACGCAGTACGTGCGGGCGATGGCCGAACAGCATGCGGTAGGCCGTTGCCAGCACCAGCGTGTAGGAGGCGCTTTCCTCCCAGGTCAGGTGCCTGGGCCGCTCCATGAGCTGGCGATCCTGCACGCGACAGAACTGTGCGAACGATCCATCCGGCGTCTCGTAGCCCCAGATGCGCTGGCTCGGCGAGAACATCGGATCGCCACCGTTGCACTCCTCGTCATCGCCGTCGTCCTGATTGCAATGGATGACGACCTCGTCGCCGACCTTCCAGCGCTTCACCTTGGAGCCGACCGCATAGACGATGCCCGACGCATCGGATCCGGCGATGTGATAGGGCTGCTTGTGCACGTCGAGCGGCGTGATGGGCTTGCCGAGGGCCGCCCAAACGCCGTTGTAGTTGACGCCGGCCGCCATTACGAGAACGAGCACGTCGTGGCTGTCGAGCTCCCACGTCGGCAGCACCTCCACCTGCATGGCGGTGTCGGGCGGGCCGTGCCGCTCCCTGCGGATGGCCCACGCGTACATTTTCTTCGGCACGTGGCCGAGCGGGGGAATCTCGCCGATCTCGTAGAGGTCCTTGAGCGCCCCGGCGGCCGATGGCGCGGCTACAACCTTGGGCAGATCGCGTGATGGCTGCTCGTCCCTGACGCGTGGAGGCTTGACCCCCGTTTCCGCCTTCGTCCGTGCCGCCATTGCAAGCACCCCCCTCTCCGCGCACCGGCCTGGCGCCGATGCATCATGTTGCACCGCCGAAGAGTCTATCAGAACGGCAGCCGGCTCAAGTGAATTGTTGGCCGCCTGCTGGGCTAAACACGTATTAACAACTCCCGGCTAGCATGCTTGTTCACCGCGGGACCGGAATCGGCGGCCGCAACGGGGAGCCTGCGGGCATGCCCATGGACCTGTTGAGCAAGCACTTTGACGGCATTCTGCAGACGGATTGGCAGACGCTCGTCCTGCTGGCGCTGATTTGCGGTCTCGCGTCGTATTTCATCAAGGAATACCTGGCCAATCCGCCAATGATTGTGTTCGTCTATCCTATACTCGTGTTTTTCTCGGCCATTATGCAGTATTCGCTGGTCCAGATGGAGCTGTTCTCCCCGCGCAAGTTCGACCAATGGCTGATGTGGACGATTCTCGCCTCGATCCTGGGCACAACGGTCGGAACCGGCCTGATTGCCTGCTTGGCCGTGTGGCGGGACCGTTCCGGCAGCCGACGCGTTTAGGGTCGGCCGGGAGGCCAGGCCCGGCCGCGGCTGTCCCGTCTCAGGGCGACCCGCGGCTTGCGCTGCACGTCAATCAGGCTAGGGTAATTTCATCTCGCGGGTGCGAATTAGGAGCGGCCCATGACCCGGCCCGAGCGGCCACACCAGGCGGCGGAATTACCGCAACGCGACAAGCCTTGGCTCATACGCACCTATTCCGGACATTCCACCGCGGCCAAATCCAACGAGCTTTATCGCAAGAACCTGGCCAAGGGTCAGACCGGTCTCTCCATCGCCTTCGATTTGCCGACACAGACGGGCTACGACCCCGATCACGAGCTGGCGCGGGGCGAGGTCGGCAAGGTCGGCGTGCCGGTCTCGCACCTGGGCGACATGCGCACGCTGCTCGACGGCATTCCGTTGGGCCAGATGAACACCTCGATGACCATCAATGCCACCGCCGCCTGGCTGCTGGCGCTGTATGTCGCCGTGGCCGACGCGCAGGGCACGGATCGCGCCAAGCTCACCGGCACCATCCAGAACGACATCATCAAGGAATACCTTTCGCGCGGAACCTATGTGTTTCCCCCCGCCCCCTCGCTGCGGCTCATCAAGGACACCATTCTCTTCACCTGCAGCGCCATGCCCAAGTGGAACCCGACCAACGTCTGCTCCTATCACCTGCAGGAGGCGGGAGCGACGCCGGTGCAGGAGCTGGCTTTCGCGCTGGCCACCGCGCAGGCGGTGCTGGACGCGGTGAAGGCGTCGGGCGAGGTGGCGCCGGCAGACTTCGGCCCGGTCGTGGGCCGCATCTCATTCTTCGTCAACGCCGGTCTCAGGTTCATCACCGAGATCTGCAAGATGCGCGCCTTCACCGAGCTGTGGGACGAGATCACCGCCGAGCGCTACGGCGTTGCCGACCGCAAGCATCGCCTGTTCCGCTATGGCGTGCAGGTCAACTCGCTCGGGCTGACCGAGCCGCAGGCGGAGAACAACGTCTATCGCATCCTGCTCGAGATGCTGGCCGTCACGCTGTCGCGCGATGCACGCGCGCGCGCCGTCCAGCTTCCCGCCTGGAACGAGGCCTTGGGTCTGCCGCGGCCCTGGGACCAGCAGTGGTCGATCCGCATGCAGCAGATCCTGGCTTACGAGACCGACTTGCTCGAATACGGCGACATTTTCGAAGGCTCCAGGGTCGTGCGCGCGAAGGTCGATGAGCTCAAGGCCGCCGCGAGGCAGGAGCTGGCCCGCATCGATGCCATGGGCGGCGCCGTAGCGGCCATCGACTACATGAAGCACGCCCTCGTCGACAGCAATACGGAGCGGGTGCGCCGGATCGAATCCGGCGAGCAGATCGTAGTCGGCGTCAATCGCTGGACCGAGACGGAAGCCTCGCCGCTTTCGACCGGCGAGGGGTCGATCGAGGCCGTCGATGCGGCCATCGAGCAGGAGCAGGTCGCGCGCCTGGCGGCCTGGCGTGCAGCGCGTGACGCCGCGGCCGTGAAGGCTGCCCTGGCCGATCTCGAGCGGGCTGCGCGCGAGGGCCGCAACGTCATGGAGCCGTCGATTGCCTGCGCCAAGGCTGGCGTGACCACCGGCGAATGGGGCGCCACCCTGCGCTCCGTATTCGGCGAGTACCGCGCACCCACCGGCATCGGCGCGGGCGCGGGCGCATCGGCGGGCGCACTCGAGGAGGTGCGCGGCGAGGTGGAACGCGTATCGGCGCGGCTCGGGCGGCGGATCAAGCTGCTGGTGGGCAAGCCGGGGCTCGATGGTCATTCCAACGGCGCCGAGCAGATCGCGGTGCGTGCGCGCGATTGCGGCATGGAGGTCGTCTACGAGGGCATCAGGCTCACCCCGGCGCAGATCGTGCGCGCGGCCGTGGAAGAATCCGTCCACGTCGTGGGCCTCTCCATCCTGTCCGGAAGCCATGTGCCCCTGGTCGGAGAGGTCATGAGCCGCATGCGCAAGGAGGGCCTCGACGACGTGCCGGTGGTGGTCGGCGGGATCATCCCGCCGGAAGACGCCGCCACCCTCAAGGCGCTCGGTGTTGCCGCGGTCTACACGCCGAAGAACTTCCAGCTCAACGCCATCATGCGCGAGATCGTCGGCCTGGTGGACGACCTCGCCGAGGCGGCTTGAGGCCTGTCTGCGAAAACCCGCCTACTCGCCTTTCGGAATGACCGACAGCAGGCCGGCGAGCGCGTTCGCCTCGGATTTTCCGCCCGTGCTCACCGTGGCGTTGGCCTTGGCATAGAGCGGCGTGCGGCTGTCCAGGATGGCCTTGAGATCGTCCATGGCTTGCGGGCCGTCAGCCATGGGACGCAGGTCGCCCTGCGCCAGCACGCGGCTCATGTGCTCCTCCGGTGCCGCCCTCAGCCATACCACGAAACAGGTGGAGAGCAGCCGGTCGTAGGTGGCCGGCTCGGTCACGAGGCTGCCGCCGGTGGCGATCAGCGCGCGATCGAAGCGCGCTACGATGGCCTCGAGGCACTGCCGCTCGAGGGCACGAAACATCGACTGCCCGTGCACGGCGAAGATCTCAGACAGCTCCATGCCGCTCGCCCGCTCGATCTCGCGGTCGAGCTCGACGAACGGCACGCCCAGCGTCTGCGCCGCCATCTGGCCGAGCGTCGTCTTGCCGGCTCCGCGCAGGCCGACGAGCGCGATCCGTCCGGGCGACTGGGCGTCGAGCTGGCCGAACCGCTTGGCGATCAATTGTCTCGCCTCGCCGAGCTCCGCCGGCGAGAGGCGCTCCAACTGGTGCAGTGCCAGCGTGAGATCGAGCGGCCGCTCCGGGTTGTCGCCGACGAGGGACGCGGCTTCGATGCCGAGCGCCTCGGCGATCTGGCGCAGCACCAGCAGCGACGCATTGCCCGCTCCGCGCTCCAGCTCGGCGAGATAGCGCTCCGATACGCCCGATGCCCTGGACAGAGACTTGCGCGACATGCCCCGCCGCGCCCGCGCCAGCCGCACGCGCTCGCCGACCCGCCGCAGATAGGCCTCGTCTGCAGGCGTCGTGCCGCGCCTCGGCTCCGGTGAGGTATCCGCGTTCATGCCTACGTCGACTCGAACCTGCCACCGATTGCAATGAAGGATAGTACATCCGTGCCATCGCGATAAGCAAAAACTGGCACTACTAAGCCAGCCGGCTTGCAGTATTATGCAGGCAATCGACCGGTCGCGCTCGGCGGCCGGCTTGGCTTGAAGGGGCAAGGCCGCTTCCAGACGGCCGCTCGGGAGGTGTGATGGACTATCCGCGCATCTACAACGCCGCGGTCGACATGGTCGATCGCAATGTCGCACAGGGCCGCCACGCCAAGCCGGCCTTCATCGATCCTGGCGAGACGCTCACCTACGGCGAGCTTCAGGCGCGCTCCTGCCGCATGGCCAACCTGCTCGGCACCTATGGCGTGCCGGCCGAAGCCCGCATCGCCCTGCTGCTGCTCGATACCGTCGACTTTCCGGTCGCTTTCTGGGGCGCCATCAGGGCGGGTGTGGTCCCGGTCTGTCTCAACACGCTGCTGACCTCCGAGCAGTACGCCTACATCCTGGGAGACAGCCGCGCGCGGGCCTTGTTCGTGTCCGCGCCATTGCTTCCCGCGGTACAACCGATTCTCGGTCAGCTCTCTCACCTCAAGCATATCTTCGTCTCCGGCGGCGCGGCGCCGGCTTATGCGCTGTCGTTCCGAGGCGAGCTGCAACATCAGTCGGCAGAGTTCGCGCCTGCGGAAACCTGCAGCGACGAGACCGCCTTCTGGCTTTACTCCTCGGGCTCGACGGGCATGCCGAAGGGCGTGCGCCATGTGCACTCGAGCCCGATGGAGACGGCACGGCTCACGGGTCAGGGCTGTCTCGGCATGCGCGAGGACGACCTCGTCTTCTCGGCCGCCAAGCTGTTCTTTGCCTACGGCCTCGGCAACGCCATGACGTTTCCGATGTCGGTGGGAGCGACGGCCGTGCTGCTTCCCGAGCGCCCCACGCCCGAAGTTGTGTTCCGCACGCTGAAGCACCATCAGCCCACCATGTTCTTCGGCGTGCCCACCCTCTACGCCGGCATGCTGGCTTATCCCGACGGCACGCGCGACAACAGCTCACAACGCCTGCGCCTGTGCGTTTCCGCCGGCGAGGCGCTGCCTGCCGAGGTCGGCAAGGCCTTCCGCGCCAGGCTCGGCGTGGACATTCTCGATGGCGTCGGCTCCACGGAGATGCTGCACCAGTACGTGTGCAACAGCCCAGGCTCGCTCAAGTACGGCACGTCCGGCAAACCGGTGCCCGGCTACGAGGTGCGCCTCGTGGACGAGCACGGCCGCGACGTCGCGGACGGCGAGGTGGGTGAGATGCTGGTCAAGGGCCCGAGTGCCGCCGAAGGCTACTGGAACCAGCGCGAGAAAAGCCGCGCCACCTTCGAGGGTGCATGGACGCGCTCCGGCGACAAGTACACGCGCGACGCGGAGGGCTACTACATCTACCAGGGGCGCACCGACGACATGTTCAAGGTGTCGGGCATCTGGGTGTCGCCCTTCGAAGTGGAGAGCGCGCTGGTCGGCCACGATGCCGTGCTGGAGGCCGCCGTGGTGCCCAAGGAGGATGGCGACGGCCTGCTCAAACCCAAGGCCTTCATCGTTCTGAAGCCCGGCAAGTCGCCCGCCAATGGGCTCGAGGACGAGCTGCGTGACCATGTGAAGGCGAAAGCCGGTGTTTGGAAATATCCGCGCTGGATCGATTTCGTGGATGGCCTTCCCAAGACGGCCACCGGCAAGATCCAGCGCTTCAAGCTGCGCGAGGGGTAGTCCACGCGCAGGGCGCGAGACCATCCGCCCGTCGAGGAAGGCGGTTGAACCCTCGTTGCGAGACGCGACAACATCCACATGCCATCGTGCCGGGGAGCCACCAGCCTGGAGCGGAGCCTGAGCGGGCACGCCCGCCCGCGACCTGAAAAGCAGTTTTGCGGTGCGATATTTTCAGCTTAACCCATTGATTTTACAAGCGGTAAATTTCGTTCTCTGTTTCCCAGGGAATATCCGCCTCCGGAACGATTTCTTAGCCTTGCCGTTGAGACATTTGCCACCGACATCTCGCCGGAGGGCTCACGGATGAAGCT
>DATFCC010000098.1:0-8045 GCA_035253505.1 Hyphomicrobiaceae bacterium | reverse complement strand
ACGCTCGGCCAACTGCTTGAAGAACGACAACATCGTCTACATCGGCGACCTGATCCAGAAGACCGAGGCCGAGATGCTGCGCACGCCGAACTTCGGCCGCAAGTCGCTCAACGAGATCAAGGAGGTGCTGGCCAGCATGGGCCTGCACCTCGGCATGGAGGTGCCGAACTGGCCGCCCGACAACATCGAGGATCTGGCCAAGCGGTTCGAAGATCAGTACTGAGCGCTTCCCTCTCGCCGTAAGAACGGGGAGAGGGAGTACACCAACGCGAGGCCGTAGAACCTCGTACGCAAACAACGAAAGGGTATCAGATGCAGCATCGCAGGCTGGGGCGGCGGTTCGGCCGCGACAGCGGACACCGGCAGGCCATGTTCTCCAACATGGCCGCGTCCCTCATCCGCCACGAGCAGATCATCACCACGCTCGCCAAGGCCAAGGACCTGCGCCGTGTGATGGACAAGTACATTACCCTCGCCAAGCGCGGCGACCTCAATTCGCGGCGGCTCGCCGCCTCGCGCATGCGCGATGAGGCGATGGTGAAGAAGCTCTTCGACACGCTGGGGCCCCGCTACAAGGACCGGTCCGGCGGCTATACGCGGGTGTTGAAGGCCGGATATCGCCAGGGGGATTCCGCGCCGGTTGCGGTCATCGAGTTCGTGGATCGCGACGAGAGCGTCAAGGGCGTCGAGGACAGGGCCCGCTCCGAGGCCATGAAAGAGGCCCAGGCCAACGCCTGACGGGCGAGGGCGGCGTCTTCAGTTGCAGTCGATCGAGGCGGCCTTGGTGGCGCTGACCGGCGTTGCGAGCTGGGCGAACGCCTTGGCCAGTCGGTCGGAGTCATCGCCCGCCGGGTTGCCGATGTGCACCTTGCAGGATTTCGGCGCGCCTTCTCCCAGCCGCACCGGATGATCGGTCTTGGCCGGCAGGAAGGCGATGTAGAACGCGGGATCCTGAACCACGAAGGCGAAGCTTTTTGCCTTCACCGGCACGGACTGCACAAACGGCACGGTGAAGTGGAGCGAGAGGGCACCGTTCTTGTGCTCGAGCCAATAGTCCTTGGCGTCGGCCACCTTCACATCCTGCCCGTCCAGCACCGGATATGTGAAGTAGGCGAACTCCTTCAATCCGTCGATGTTGACCTTGGCGAGCTCGGCCAGCTCCTCGCGGTCATAGACGCCGTCCTTGTTCTTATCGAGCCCCTCGATGGCCATTGCCGTATAGAACTCGTCGAACGTCCACTTGTACTGCAGGCCCGTGAAGGCCTCCCTGTCATAGAGCACGGTAGCCTCGAAGGTGATCCACACGTGCGGATGCGCCACGGCGCCAGGCGTCGCTGCGGCAAGCGCGCAGGTAGCCATTGCAAGGGTGGCGAGTATCCGCCTTGAGCCGCGCATGATGGCTAGCCTCCCGGTCGCGCTTCGACCTTCTCGGCCTCGAGGCTGTAGCCTGCATCGGCGAGACCGGTGAAGGTGGGCGTCACCTTGAGCGTGCCTGTGACCCACACGGGATCGAACGTACCCTTCACATCGAAGCCCTGGTCGACCTTCACGTAGATGATCTGATTGGCGGGTGGTGGAGGCACGTGGATGCACGCGCCGACGAACGGTACCAGCAGGAAGTCGGTGACGCGCGTCGCCTCGAAGGAGAGCGGGACGACGTAGCCGCCGATGTGCACGCGCTTGCCGGACAGCTCCTGCACCACGGGTGCCGGCGGAGCATTGGAGCGCGCAGGTGCCGACATCCAGCGGCCCTCGGGCAGAGGCGGTGGGGCGGGCGCACCGTCGTCCGGGCCGCCGAACTTGCTGATCTCGACCGGGCCGCGTCCGGCCAGAAACGATTTCGGCGGCTGGGGCGGTGCCGGTGGGACGAGTTGATGCCACTGCAGCTCCATCGGCGCCTCGACGGCCCGCAGGGCGCCCGGGAGGCTGCACGAGGCGGCAAGTGCGGCCGCAGCCAGCAGGAGAGCCTTTCCCCGTCGCAACACCATTGCGCAGTTCTCCTCGTTCTCAGGTCCTGACCGTCATGCCGTCGGCCAGCGACAGACGGTAGGCGCGCAGCGCCGGCAGAAGCCCGGCCACCCCTCCAGCCACGGCAATGCCGGCAAGCGTCGCCAGTTCAACCGGCTTCGGCGCCTCGATCGGCAGATGCAGGCCATAAGCGGCGTCGACGTAGGGCTGGAGCAGCAATAAGGCGGCGTAAAGGAGAACGACACCCAGTGCAATGCCGGCGAGCGTCAGGACCGCAGCCTCCGCCATCAACAATCCGAGAACCGTGCGCGGCCGGGCACCGACCGACCGCAGGATGGCCATCTCCCGGCGCCGCTCGTTGAGGGTGGTGAGGATCATCGTCACCATGCCCAGCAGTGCGGTTGCCACCACCATCGCCGAGACCGCCTTGAGCGCCGTCTCGGCCGTCCCGACGAGGCCCCACAGCTCCTGCAGCGCCGCGCCCGGCAGGATCGCCGAAAGGGGCTCCTCGCCGTACTCGTTGATGGCCCGCTGCAGGCGGAAGGTCGCCAGGCGCGACTTGAGGCCGACGAGCGCAGCCGTGATCGCCTTGGGCTTCAAGTCCATCTCGCGCACCGCAGCCGCCGACACGGACTGGCCCGGGATGCGCCCGCCGCTCTGCCAGTCGACGTGGATGGCTTCGATGGCCTCCAGGCTCACGTGCACCGTGCGGTCGACAGGTGTGCCGGTCTTGGCGAGGACGCCCGAAACGCGGAACGGCTTGTCGTCGTGGGCAACGAACGATACGGCGCCTAGTCCGTGCGAGACGACGATCGGGTCGCCCACCTTGTAGCCGAGGCTCGCCGCCACATCGGCGCCGACGACGGCATCGAAGAGGTCGGCGAACGGCTTTCCCGCCGCGAACGTCAGCCCGGCCGACTGGCGGTACCTGTAGTGGGTGAAGTAGTCGGGCGTCGTGCCGAGCACCCGGAAGCCGCGGTGGCTGTCGCCCAGCGACAGGGGCACCACCCAGGCGATCTCGGGGCGCGAGGCGATGTCCTGGAAACTTGCCCAGGTGATGTTGTTGGTGGCGTTGCCGATGCGAAAAACCGAGTAGAGCAGAAGCTGGATGCTACCGCTGCGCGCGCCGACGATGAGATCCGTGCCGGATATCGTATCGGCGAAGCTCTGCCGGGCGCCGGCGCGCACCTTCTCGACGCCGAGCAGCAGCATGATGCTGACGGCGATGGCGAGCACGGTCAGCATCGCCGTCAACCAGCGGTTGCGCAGCGATTGCAAGGCAAGGCGCAGGACAATCACGATCCGGCTCCGGCCGCGGGCGAAGGCCGGCCTTGCCGGCACACGGCGATGTCGTCGAGCCGCATCACCTCGTCGAAGCGCGGCACCAGGGTTTCATCGTGGCTGACCATGATCAGCGTGGCGGCCGCTTGTGCAACCTCAGCGAACAGCAGGTCGAGGAACGCAGCCTGACGGTTTCGATCCAGCGCCGACGTGGGCTCATCGGCAACGATCAGCTCAGGGCTGCCGATCAGCGCCCGGGCGGCAGCGACGCGCTGCTGCTGGCCGACGCTCAGGTTGGCGGCGGAGGGCCCGCGCGTGAGATGTGGATCGAGGCCCAGCCGGGTCAGCAGCCGTACCGCCTCGTCCTCGGCCCTCCCCGCGGCAGTGGCGCGCCGGCGGCGTGCCGGCGCAAAGCTCAGGGGCAGCAGCGCGTTGTCGAGCACCGTGCCGTAGGGCAGCAGGTTGAACATCTGGAAGATGATGCCGCAGTGCTCGGCCCGGAAGCCGTCGCGCGCCGATGCCGGGAGCCTGGTGATGTCGGTGCCGAGCACCTCGATGGCGCCGGCCTGCGGCGCCACGATCCCGCAAATGAGGCCCAGAAATGTCGATTTGCCGCTTCCCGACGGCCCGATCAGCAGCACGCGCCTGCCGGCGGGCAGGGCGAATGCGTCGATGGTCATCGAGAACGGATTGCGGCCCGGCCAAGCGAACCTCACCCCCGACATGCGGATGACATCCGGCGTCGCGGCGGTTGGTCTGGCGGCGGCTGTAACCATCGCTCGGGATCGCGACTACATCATCCCTGCCAGACTAAGGCTCGGCCGGGCGCGTGTAACCTGGAACTTGTTCTGGCCTTTCCCGGTCACCACGTTGACGTCGAGCTTCTGAGCCCCGGCAAACGTGCGGAAGTAGCCGAACTCGATGCCGGTGATGTTGGCGGGACCGGTGCAGTCGAGAACGTATCGCGCCTGGACCTCCGAATGCCCTTCGCCGTGCGCGTCCGCCTTGCCGGCGCCGGCGTGGCTGGGCTCGCCGGCTCCGAATTCCACCTTGGCCTCTGCAACGCGGCAGGCGGCGGCGGCCGGAAACGCGAACAGCGAGAGGGGAGCGGAAAGCTGGGCCGTAGCCTTCTCCACGGCGGCCTTCTCCTTGCGGGTCCTGGCGGCGCGCTCGAACCCCACGATATCGGCGGCAGGGACCTCCAGCTCCAGGCTTACCCGGGTGCCCTCCAGGGCGATGTTGAGCGTGCCGCGGCCGTGCTCGTGCGCGCCCATCTCCCGGCGCTTGTCATGCGCCTCCGACGGTATCGCAAGCATGCCGGCGAGACCGCACAGCATGACGAGACATCGAACTCCTGCGACCATGGGTGCCGCTCCACTGATGCGCTCAAGCTGCGGCCGCCCGCCTCGCCGCCGGACCGGTGGCGGCCTAAGCAAGCACCGCCCGGTCAAATTCCTGTAATACGTTATAACGTATCAATCAATGTGGCTCCGCCAAGGCGTGCTCCCCTGCCGCCGACCGGCCTGTCCGGCTTGGATGATCTTCGCTGTGTTGGTGTCAGCGCGCGGATGCGCGTGCCTCGCCGGCAACGAGGCTGTCGAGCAGCCGGCGTACCTCGTTCAGGGCGTAGGGCTTGCTGAGGCGGGGTACGGCACGCAACCGTTCGGGCAGGATGGAGCCGTCCGCATAGCCCGTGGCGAAGGCGAAGGGAATGTTGCGCGCGAGGAGCTGGTCGGCGATGGGGGCGCTGGTATCCCGGCCCAGGCTCACGTCGATGAGGGCGGCGTCGATGTTCTCGCTGACAGCCAGAGAGATCCCCTGCTCCAGATTGCGCGCGGGGCCGATCACCTGATGACCCTCGTTTTCCAGGTCCTCCTGAAGCTGCAGCGCGACCAGCGCCTCGTCCTCCACCACCAGGATGCGGTGCGACGGCCCTTTGGTGCGCGGTGCCATGGCTTCTTCCTCGGGTTGTCGTTGGTCGTCCCGCTCGTAGGCGGCAAGGCCGGGAGGGTGCTGCATGGCGAATGGGCCCTGTAGCGTATAAGTGAGCCCCGTGGGGCGGAAGTTGCAGGCCGAGACGCCGCCCAGGTCGCCGGCCGCCGCTTGCAGAACCGTGAGCCCGAACCCCTTCGTCGTCGGTTCGCTCACGGCGGGGCCCCCCTGCTCCTCCCAGACCAGCTTGAGCTGCTGGCGCGTGTCGCCGCTCTGTGTCCAGGAAACCTTGACGCGGCCGCTCTCGGAGGAGAGCGCACCATGCTTGACGGCGTTGGTCGCCAGCTCGTGCAGGATGAGCGCCAGCGACTGGGTAAGCTCCGGCACGATCCATACCGGCGAACCCGAGATCTCTATGTTGCTGCCCGTGCGCGATCGAAACGGAGAGAGGGCCTCGGCCGCCAGGTCGGCGAGATTGGCGCGATCCCACGTGCCGCGCCGCAACAAGGTGTGGGCGTGCGACATGGCGCGGATGCGGCCGTCCAGGGCCTCGACGAAGGCGCTCACCGAGGTGGCGCGGTGGCTCGAAAGGTGCGCGATCGCGCCGACGTTGCTCAGGATGTTCTTGACCCGGTGGTCGAGCTCGGCCATCAGCAGGCGCTGGCGCTCCTCTGCCACCTTGCGATCGGTGATATCGAGGATGGTGCCGATGACGCGGGCGCGGCCCCCATCGCAGTCGACCGTCTGTCCGCGATCCAGCAGCCACCGCACCTCGCCGTCGGCGCGGACGATCTTGAACTCGATCTCGTGCGGACCGGTGTGGGCGTGGTCGCCCAGCATGTGCCGGCGCACCGCGTCACGGTGGTCCGCATGGACGAAATCGAGCGCGATGTCGAGCGTCAGCTCAGCCTCCGCCGGCATGCCCACCATGCTGCGCAGATGCGGCGACCAGTAGAAGGGTCCCGCCGCGCCGTTGTATTCGTAGGTTCCGAACCCCGCCGCGTCACTGGCAAGGCGCAGACGCTCCTCGCTGAGGCGCAGGCGCGCGCTCGATTGCTCCACTTCCGCCGTCCGCTCGCGCACGCGCCGTTCGAGCTCGTCGTTGAGCGTTTCGAGGGCGCGTGTCTTGCGATAGAGCTCGGTGAAGATCTTGACCTTCGCCCGCAGGATCTCGGGGATCACCGGCACGGGCACGTAGTCCACGCCGCCCGTCTCGTAGCCGCGGATGCGGTCCACGTCGGACAGATGGATGGCGGAGACGAAGATGATCGCGGTCTTCTCGAAGCGGGGATGCTCGCGCAGCATGCGCGCAAGCTCGAAGCCGTCGAGGTCGGGCATGCAGACGTCGGCCAGGACAACCGCCACGTCGGTTTTCAGCAGGTAGCTGAGCGCTTCGCGCGCCGAATTGGCCTTGATGAGATTCTCGTTGAGGTCGGCGAGAATGACCTCGTAGCTCAAGAGCTTGGCCGGCTGGTCGTCGACCAGAAGGATGTTGACCGGCTCGTGCGCGTTCATGACGAAAGGCTCGCGATCAGCGGTGCAGCCACATACGCAGCGAGGCGAGGAGCTGCTCCGTGTTGACGGGCTTCGCCAGATAGTCGGACGCGCCTGCAGCAACGCATTTCTCCCGGTCCCCCTTCATGGCTTTGGCGGTGAGGGCGATGATCGGCAGGCGACGCAGGGTAGCGTCCTTGCGGATCTCCTGCATGGTCTGATAGCCGTCCATCTGCGGCATCATGATGTCCATGAGTGCTATCGCGACCTCGGGCGTCGACTGCAGGATCGCAATCGCCTCCTGGCCCGTGGTCGCGGTCAGCACGCGCATGCCGCGACGCTCCAGCACGCTGCTCAGCGCGAAGATGTTGCGCGCATCGTCGTCGACCAGAAGCACGGTGCGGCCGATCAGATCCTCGTCCGAGCTGTGCAGCCGCTCGAGCAGGCGCCGCTTCTCCGGCGGTAGCTCCTCCACCAGCCGGTGCAGGAACAACGCGGTCTCGTCGAGCAGACGCTCGGGCGATTCGACGCCCTTCACCACCACGCTGCGCGCGATCGTGTGCAGTTGTGCCTCTTCCTCTGAGGACAGCTCGCGGCCCGTGAAGACGACCACGGGGATGTCGCTCAGGCGCGCGTCGGTGCGAATCTCCTCCAGCACCTCGAAGCCCGTCATGTCCGGGAGCTTCAGATCCAGAACGACACAGTCGGAGCCCGTTTCGCGCAGGATCTCGAGCGCCCTGGCCCCGTTCTCGGCGGTGACGATGTCGATATCGTCGTGGCCGAGCAGCTCGGTGATGCCTAGGCGTTCGGCGGGGTTGTCCTCCACGATCAGCAGGCGCTTGCGGCGCGGCTCCGTGAAATTCTTGATTCGCGTCAGGGCAGCCTGCAGGCCTTCCTGGGACGCCGGCTTAGTGAGGAAGGCAAAGGCGCCACGTGCCAGTCCGTGCTGGCGGTCCTCCTCCAGCGTGACGATTTGCACGGGGATGTGCCGGGTCGCGGGGTTCTGCTTGAGCTGGCTCAACACGGTCCAGCCCAGCATATCCGGGAGGAAGACATCGAGCGAGACGGCGGTTGGATGATAGTCGTTGGCAAGCGCCAGCGCGTCGGTGCCGGTGTTGGCAAGCAGAACCTTGAAGCCGTTGTCGCGCGCGAGGTCGACGAGCACGCGCCCGTAATGCGGATCGTCCTCGACGATCAGGAGGACCAGATCGCCCGGCTGCAAGTGGTCGCGATCGTCGGCGATCTGTTCCACCGCGCGCTCGACCGACCGCTGATAGGCGGGCACGGTCGGCTGACGCGGCGCCCGCGGGCTGACGGCGGGCTCGGGCTGGGCAGAGGCATACCTGAGCGGCAGGTAAAGGGTGAAGGTG
>DATFCC010000097.1:0-2804 GCA_035253505.1 Hyphomicrobiaceae bacterium | reverse complement strand
TGATGCGCGAGCTGATGGCGCTCGACGCAGTGGCAAAGGCGAGGCGATAGAGAGAACGCGAGCTCAGCGGGCGCAGAGACGCGGTTCCGGCGGGTTGAGATCGACGACGGGCATCATGCGGTTCTTCTGCAGGTCGGCAACCAGGCCCTGGACTGCGTCCGCAGATACGCCCGGGCAGCTTTGAATTGTCACCATGTGCAATCCGCGCTGCGCGGGCTGCTGGGACAGGAGCCGGCTGACGATGTCCTTCGGGGCGATCGGCTTCGATCCAATCAGCGCACGGTCCTGCGACGCCAGGACGACGAGGGAACTTATCGGTTGCTGGGCGAGGACGGGCGCCGAAGACCCGATGAGCAAAGCGATGAACGTCAAGACTGCGGGCCTGATCGGCATGAGCCTGCCTTGCATAGTAGCCGGGATCGGCGAAGCCCTTCTACCTGCGCCGGGCGTCCGCCACTGTTCCGGAGTGTACAGCGCACAAGCGCCCGACATGTCGCGACACCTTCGCCATTGCCGCATGCGCAATGGACGCCTTGCGGGGGGCTGGATAGCCTGGGCCGCTGAGGACGGCGCGAGCGGAGACGTCGAGCGTCCGCGGAATGGAGGGGGGCATGGCCGAACGAGCCGGCAGGAGCGATGCGCCGCGCGGCCTCGTCAAGTCACCGGTGGATCTCGCGGGCGGTATCTTCCTCCTGGCGCTGGCCGTCGCCGGCTTTGCCGGCGCCTTCGGCCTGCCGTTCGGGCACCTCTCGGCCATCGGCGCCGGCATGGTGCCCAAGATCATGGCCGTCCTCGTCGGTGCATTCGGCGCGCTGCTCGTTGCGCAGGGATTGACCGTGCAGGGCGACCGGCTCGAGGCCTGGTCGGTTCGCGGCCCCCTGTTCGCGCTCGGTGCCGTTTTGGTGTTTGCCGCCACCATCCGCACCTGCGGCCTGCTCGTTGCAGCGCCGCTGGCGATCATCGTTGCTGCATTGGCCGATCGGGACAGCAAGCCCCGGGAGGTCGCCGTGCTGGCGGTGGGCATGACCGTCTTCTCCGGCCTGCTCTTCAAGGAGCTGCTGGGCCTGCCGATGCCGTTCGACAGCATGGGCCTGGTCCCACCGGGCGTCGCCGAGGCATACGGCGGCATCAAGTCCGCCGCCGGCCAGCTCCTTGCGCCCCTCAAGGGCGCGATCGGCCGCTGAGGGCGCCCCGCGTGACCGACCTCTTCTCGAATCTGGCGCTCGGCATGGCCATTGCCCTTTCGCTGAAGAACGTCGGCCTGTGCTTCCTCGGCTGCCTCATCGGCACGCTCATCGGGGTGCTGCCGGGCCTCGGGCCAATCGCCACCATCACCATGCTGCTGCCGATCACCTTCGGCATCGACCCAGTCGGCGCGCTCATCATGCTCGCCGGCATCTACTACGGCGCCCAGTACGGCGGCTCGACGACTGCGATCCTGGTGAACATTCCGGGCGAGGCGAGCTCCCTCGTCACCACGCTCGATGGCCACCAGATGGCACGGCAGGGCCGCGCCGGCGTCGCGCTCGGCATTGCCGCCATCGGCTCGTTCGCGGCCGGCACGGTGGCGACGCTCGTGATCGCCGCGCTGGCCGGGCCGCTGACGGCCGCCGCGCTGCTGTTCGGCCCGGCCGACTACTTCGGCTTGATGGTGCTGGGGCTCGCCCTGGCGGTGGTGCTGGCGGCGGGCCCCTTGCGCAAGGCGCTCGCCGTCGTCCTCGTCGGCATCCTGCTGTCGACCATCGGCACCGATGCCGAGAGCGGAGAGGAGCGGCTGACCTTCGGCTGGAGCGAGCTCGCCGACGGCATCGATGTTGCCGTCGTCGCCATGGGTGTCTTCGGCTTCGCCGAGATATTGCGCAACCTCGAGGCGCGCCAGGCACGCGACGTCGTGCAAGGCGTCATCGGCCGGCTGCTTCCCGGCCGGCAGGACTTGCAGCAATCGGCCGGCCCGATCGCGCGCGGCACGCTGCTCGGCTCGCTGCTCGGTCTGCTGCCGGGCAACGGCGCCGTGCTCGGGCCGTTCGCCTCCTACGCGCTCGAGAAGAGGCTGGCGCGCGACCCGAGCCGCTTCGGCAAGGGCGCCATCGAGGGCGTGGCCGGGCCCGAGGCGGCCAACAACGCGGGCGCACAGACGGCTTTCATTCCCCTTCTCACGCTGGGCATTCCGCCCAATGCGGTGATGGCGCTCATGGTCGGCGCCATGATGATCCACGGCATCGCGCCAGGCCCGCAGATCGTGAGCAAGCAGCCGCAGCTGTTCTGGGGCATGGTCGCCTCCATGTGGATCGGCAACCTGATGCTGCTCGTCATCAACCTGCCGCTGATCGGCCTGTGGGTGCGGCTGCTCAAGATCCCCTACCGCCTATTGTTCCCTTCCATCGTGCTGCTCTGCTCCATCGGCATCTACTCCATCAACAACACGCCGGCCGATCTCGTCATGACGGCGGGGCTGGGCCTCCTCGGCTACGTGCTGGTGAAGCTCGCGTTCGAGCCGGCACCGCTCGTGCTGGGCTTCGTGCTGGGGCGCTTGATGGAGGACAAGCTGCGGCAGGCGCTGGTGCTGTCGCGCGGGCGGCTGATGACCTTCATCGAGCATCCGCTGAGCTGCGGGCTGTTGCTGTTTGCGCTGATCGTCGTCGCCGTGGCGGTGCTGCCCGCGGTGCGCAAGGGACGGGAGGCGGCGTTTCGCGAAGCTGGATGATCGCTGCGCATGGCAAGGCGCGTCAGGATGGATCGTGTGATGCGTTGCCTGCTGGGGGCACCTCGGCGAAGATTGCCGCACGAAGCCCACCAATCCCGGA
>DATFCC010000096.1:0-2247 GCA_035253505.1 Hyphomicrobiaceae bacterium | reverse complement strand
GACCCTAGCACGATCACTCGCGTACCGCGTGACCCTCGAGCGATAGTGGTGCGTTCGGATGAAGCTTGTCCTTCAGCAGTCGCGCGCAGCCGGCGTTGAGGCCGTCACCGGGCGGCTTGTCGGTCGGCGCGATGAACAGCGCGGCGACGCGAATGTCGCCGACCTTGAGACTCGCTTCGCTCAGCCAGCGGGTAGCGCGGAGCGAGGCGCCACCCTTGTCGAGCCGGAGCCAGCCGCAGATCAGCGGCAGCTCGCCCGAGGTGTCGATCCGAACGTAGGCGGTGTCGCTGCCCCTGACGCTGCCGGACCGGCTGTCGACCACCCAGTCGAACGGCACCGGGCGGTAGAGCCGGGCGTCCTGCGCGGCGACGTCGATCGTGCCGACATAGTCGGCCTTGGCGACCGTCGGATCGCGGATCCAACCGAGCCACACGGCGAGGCCGAACAGCATCAGGCCCGCGAAGACGAGCGGAATCACCCAGCGCGGCAGGCGGAAATTGTTCACGCCCAGGCCTCAGGCGAGGATCGTCGTCATGCCGCCATCCACCACCAGCGTATGGCCGGTGATGTAGGCGCTGGCGTCGGAGGCGAGCAGCAGCAGCGCGCCACGCAGGTCGGCCGGCGTGCCCCAGCGGTTCGCGGCGGTGCGCTGTTCCAGCATGGCGCAGAACTTCCTGTTCTGCTGCAGCGGCACGTTGAGCTCGGTGCGGATGTAGCCTGGCGCGATCGCGTTCGCGGTGACGTGCGGGCCAAACTCGGCGGCGAGGTTCTTGGTCAGCCCGGTCATGCCGTGCTTGGCCGACACATAGCCCGCGACCGAGCCGCGGCCCACCACCGCCATGATCGAGGAGATGTTGACGATGCGCCCGTACTCGCGCGCCAGCATGTGGCGGCCGACCTCCCGCGCCAGCGCAAACGGCCCGATCAGGTCGGTCTCGATCACCTTGCGGTAATCGGGTGTGGCGGTATCGACGATATTCTCGCGATGGATGACGCCGGCGTTGTTCACCAGGATGTCGATGCGGCGGTGCTTGCGCAGTAGTGCGCGCACCCCGCCCTGGATGCTGTGCTCGTCGGTGACGTCGAGGATCACCGCTTCGGCCTTGCCCTTCCTGCGCTTGATCGCCTTGACGGTGGTCTCCAGGTCCTTGGCGGCGCGGCCGGCGCACAGCACGGTGGCCCCGGCTTCAGCCAGGGTGACGGCCATGTCGCGGCCGAGGCCGCGCGAGGCGCCGGTTACCAGCGCGATGCGGTTCTTGAGCGAAAAGAGGTCTGCCATGGGGCGCGATCCTATCCTATGAATCCGTCCGCACCATATCGGGAGGAGAGCATGGCCAAGGTGGCAATCGTGACGGGGTCGGCGACGGGGCTGGGCGCCGCCTGCGCGGTCGATCTCGCGGGCCGCGGCTGGAACGTCGCGATCAACTACACCAAGAGCAAGAAGGAGGCCGACGAGACCTACGAGAAGGTCAAGGCCAAGGGCGCGCAGGCCATCCTGGTGCAGGCCGATATGGGCCAGGACAGCGATTGCAAGAAGCTTGCGGCCGAGACCATGAAGGCGTGGGGCCGCATCGACGGACTGGTCAACAATGCCGGCACCACCAAGTTCCAGAGCCAGGGCGACCTCGACGGCGTCAGCGCCGAGGACTTCGACCGCATCCTGCGGGTCAATGTCACAGGGCCCTACATGATGAGCCGCGCGGTCTATCCGACCATGAAGAAGCAGTGGGACGCCAACCAGGAGCGCGGCTCGATCGTCAACATCTCCAGCATTGCGGGCGTGATGGGCGTGGGCACGTCGATTCCGTACGCCGCGTCGAAGGGCGCGCTGAACACGCTGACGCTGTCGCTGGCGCGCTGGTTCGGCCCGGCGGTGCGGGTCAACACGGTATGCCCGGGCTTCATCCAGACCCGCTGGCTGCTGGGTGCGCTCGGCCAGGAGAACTACGAGAAGCTGCGCGACGCGCAGGAACAGACCACGCCATTGCGCCAGGCCGGCACGCCGGAGCAGATGGCCGAGGCGGTGATCTTCTTCCTGACCAGCGCCAGCAACATCACCGGCGAGTTCCTGATCGTCGACGCCGGCACCCATCTCGGCGGCTTGCCGATGAAGGGGCGCTGACTTCCAAGGTCCAGAAGCAGCAGAGCCGGCGGAGTCCCTCCGCCGGCGATTGTTCGGAGTGCGTAGCGTGAGGAGGTAAAGCGTAAACGCGTCGAGGAGGAAACAATGAAAAGCCCGGCCCAATG
>DATFCC010000095.1:0-2562 GCA_035253505.1 Hyphomicrobiaceae bacterium | reverse complement strand
GCCGGAGCGCAGCGGAGAGCCGGGACCCAGGGCTCCTTACGGCAACGGGACCCGCGTGTCGTCTGGGTCCCGGATATTTCGCTTCGCGAAATTCCGGGATGACAGTTGGCGGGGGCGGCACGGTGCCCTCCCATTGTCATCCCGGCCGGAGCGGAGGGGAGAGCCGGGGCCCAGGAGGTCACACGCTGCATCTCTGGCCCCGGATGTCTCGCTTGGCGAAATTGCGAGATGACGGGCGCGCTACGCCGGCTGCAGCCACACGGCCGTGTCGTGGAACCCCGCGCCGCCGTTGGGCGGGACGGGATCGTCGCCGATCAGCGTGTTGATGGCGCGCTTCTCCTCGAACGCGGTGGCCGGCCAGATGCCCTCGACAATGAGGGTATTCGTCTGCTGCCCGGCATCCACCGCGGCTGCCAGCACCACCGAGCCGCGCGCGTTGCCGATGCGGACGCGATCGCCGTCCTTGAGGCCGGCCTGTGCGGCGGCGTCCGGGTGAATGCGCACCCGGGGGCCCTTCTCGCGTGAGATGGAGCTGGGCGTTTCGGAGAAGGTGCTGTTGAGGAAGCTGCGTGCCGGCGGACAGACGAGCTTGAAGGGATGTTGCGCGTCCGCCTGCTCGTAGTGCGGCGACCAGTCGGCAATGGCCGGCATCAGCTCGGGGTGCCGGCCGAGCTTCGTCCAGTCGGGTTTGAACCGGAACTTGCCCCCCGGTTGGGGGAACCCGTCGAGGAAGTGGGCACGGCTGAACGGGAGCGCCCGGTCGATCCAGCCCTGCTCCGCCGCAGCGCTGAAGCTGCCGAAGCCGCTGCTGGCAAGCGCGTGGTCGAGCAATTCGCGATCGCCCATGGTCAGGCAGGGATGGTCGCAGCCAAGCAGCCGGCCCAGCTCCCGCACCGTGTAGCTGTTGGGACGCGCTTGGCCGCGCGGCTCCACCACTTTGGGGCCGAACGTCAGATGGGTGTGGCCCAGCCCGTAATAGATATCGTCGTGCTCGACGAACATGGTGGCCGGCAGCACGATGTCGGCGAAGCGCGCGGTCGGCGTCAGGAACTGCTCCTGCACCGCGATGAAGACGTCCTCTCGGCCAAGCCCGCGCAGCACCTTGCCCGTATCGGGCGCGACGGTTGCGGAATTGGCATTCTGCATGAGCATGGCTTCCACCGGCGGGCCGCCGCGAAGGGCATCGGGCTCCCCGCACAGCACCGCACCGATGCGCGACTGGTCGAGCATGCGGATGGACGTATCGACGGCTGCGACCCCATTGATGAGGCTGGTGTCGAGGCCCCATTGCTCCTTGTCGAACGACAGGAAGAACGCGCCTCCGCCCTTTTCCCGCCAGGCTCCCGTCATGGACGGCAGGCAGGACACGGCATGCATGGCGGAAGAGCCGTTGCGCGTGCGCGTGAAGCCGAACCCGGCGCGCAGGAAGCTCTTGCGGGTCGTGCCGTAGAGGCGCGCGAACGCGGTGATGTCCTCGACGCTGAGACCCGTAATGCCGGCCGCCCACTCCGGCGTGCGCGTCAGGATGTGGCGCTTCGTGTCTGCGTCGAAGTCGGTGAAGCGGGCGAGATACTCGCGATCGACGAGGTTCTCCGTCAGCAGCACATTCATGACGGCGAGCGCGAGGGCGCCGTCCGATCCCGGCTTCAGCACGAGCGCCATGTCGGCCTGCTCGACCGTGGGCGTACGATACACGTCGACGACGACGAGCCTGGTGCCACGCGCCTTGCGGGCGCGGGCGACGTGCGTCATCACGTTGACCTGGGTGGAGACGGGATTGGCGCCCCAGATGACGATCAGGTCCGCGTCTTCCATCTCCCGCGGATCGGGGCCCACCAGCTTGCCGACGCCTGCCAGCCATCCCGACTCGGCGGGAGTGACGCAGATGGTGGTTTGCTGGCGCGAGTAGCGCATGGGGTTGCGCAGCCGGTCGAGGCCGTAGCGCTGCAGCACGCCCATGTTGCCACCGGAATGGTAGGGCCACACGGCCTCGGTGCCGGAGCGCTGGGCAACGCGCGTGAAGCGTTCGGCGATCTCTCCGAGCGCATCCTCCCAGGAGATCGGCGCGAACTCGCCCGAGCCCTTTGCGCCCTTGCGCCGCAGCGGCGTCAGCAGGCGATCGGGATGCTCGATGCGTTCGGCATAGCGCGCCACCTTGGCGCAGACCACGCCCAGCGTGTAGCTGTTGTCGCGCGCGCCGGTGATGCGACCGATGCGGCCATCCGCCAGAACCGGGACCTCGAGCGCGCAGGCGCTCGGGCAATCGTGCGGGCAGGCCGACTTGAAGGTGCGCTGGACGAGCTGCTGCATCAGGTTTCCACCGGCTGGGCAAGGACACCGAGTCGACCGTCGATCTCGATGCTACCGGGAAACCGCGATGGAATCGACCCACGATCCGGTGCAGACAAGGGATGTCCCGGCGGCATTGCCCGAATGGGGCGCCCTCAACCCAGGATCGGCGCCTCGGTGTCGGGGTCGAAGAAATGCAGACGGCCCGGCTGGACGTAGAGGCGGACCTGATCGCCCGAGGCGACCGGCGTCTCGGCCGGAACGCGCGCCACC
>DATFCC010000094.1:0-6082 GCA_035253505.1 Hyphomicrobiaceae bacterium | reverse complement strand
CATTGGCGCGAGCAGGTGACGAGCCGCGGCATCGACGGGCTCGACCTCACCAGCTACCCCGTGAATATGCCGCTGTGCTGCCGGCCCGACTGGCGCCCCGAGAAGGGCAAGCCCGGCACCAGCTTCGACATGCTCAAGGCGCAGGCGCTGGACGGTCTGGGGGCGAGCTACGCCATCTGCAATGTCCTCTACGGCGCGCAGGCAGCCTTCGACCCGTACATGGCCGCCGCGTTCTGCCGCGCCATCAACGACTGGCTTGCCGCCGAATGGCTGGCGCGCGATGCCCGCCTGCGCGCGTCGATCGTGGTGCCGATGCAGGCGCCGGATCTGGCCGTCGAGGAGATCGAGCGGCGCGCGGACGATCAGCGCTTCGTGTCCGTCCTCGTTCTGGCGCAGGGAGAGCAGCTTCTCGGCCGGCGGCATTTCTGGCCGGTCTACGCGGCCGCCGAGCGCCATCGTCTGCCGCTCGCCATCCACTCGGGCAGCCAGTATCGCTCGGCACCGAGCTCCATCGGCTGGCCCTCCTACCGGCTCGAGTACTACATAGCGGAGGCGCAGGCTCATCAGGCCCAGCTCCTCAGCCTCGTGCTCGAGGGGGTGTTCGGCAAGTTTCCGGGCCTCAAGGTGGTGCTGATGGAGTCGGGCGTGAGCTGGCTCCCCGCGTGCATGTGGCGCGCCAACAAGACGTGGAAAGGCGTGCGCGTCGAGGTACCCTGGGTCGACCGCCCGCCCGCCGACATCATGCGCGATCATGTGCGCCTCACCGCCCAGCCGTTCGACGCGCCGCCCGATCAGGCCGGCATCGACCAGCTCATCGACCAGATCGGCTCGGATCGCATGCTGCTGTTTGCGAGCGATTACCCGCACTGGCAGTTCGACGGCGAGGACCCAATTCCGCCCGGCTTGCCGGCAAGCCTGGTGCAGCGCATGTGCTCCGACAACCCGCTCGAGACGTTCCCGCGCCTCAAAGTTGCAAGCTGAAGGAGAAGCGTCATGGCCGATGTTCTCGACCGCTCCGACACGCGGTTGGATGCAAGCACCGCCGCCAGGACGCGGCTGAAGGTCATCGACTGCGATATCCATCCGAGCCTCGCCGCGCGGTCCGACCTCTATCCCTTCATGTCCAAGCGCTGGCAGGCGCACATGGAGACCTACGGCCCGCATCTGCGCACGCCCTTCACCTCCACCACGCCCTACCCGCGCTCGGCGCCGTTGTTGTCGCGCCGCGACTCCTGGCCGCCCACGGGCGGGCCGCCGGGCTCGGACGTGGCGTTCATGCGCGAGCAGCATCTCGACCCGCTGGATATCGAGTTCGGCATCCTGCAGGTGCTCGACCTGCTCATTCCCTCCCAGCAGAACCAGGAGCTGGGTGCCGCCCTGCAGACGGCCATCAACGAGTGGCAGGTCGAGTGCTGGTCCAGGCCCGAGCCGCGCCTGAAGGCCTCGGTGGTGGTCAGCCAGGACAATGCGGAAGCCGCCATCGCCGAGATCGAGCGTTGCGCGGCGACCGGCAACTATGTGCAGATCAACATATCCCCGCGCGCCAACGAGCCACTCGGCCGCCGCCGCTACTGGCCGATCTACGAGGCGGCACAGGCATCAGGCCTGCCGATGGGCATTCACGTCGGCGGCTACGGCGGCCATGCGCCAACGGGGAGCGGCTGGCCCTCCTATTACAACGAGGAGCATCACTCCAACGCGCACTCGGTGGCCGCGCAACTGACCAGCCTCGTCATCGAGGGGGTGCCCGAGCGCTTCCCGAAGCTCAAGTTCGTGTTCATCGAGGGCGGCTTCGGCTGGGTGCCGGCCACCACCTGGCGCATGGACAAGCACTGGCAGCGCTTCCGGGACGAGGTGCCGCACGTCAAGCGGCCGCCGTCGGAGTACGTGCGCGAGCACTTCTGGTTCACCACGCAGCCTATCGAGGAGCCCGACAACGCCCGCCACCTGCGCGCCGTCATCGACTGGATCGGCGCCGACCGGCTGCTGTTCTCGTCGGACTACCCCCACTGGGACTTCGACGATCCGCGCTTCGCCTTCAAGACGCCGCTGTCGGACACCGAGCGGGCGATGATCTTCAACGGCAACGCCCGCGCATTCTACAAGTTCGGCTGAGGCGATGGCGCGCCACGTCGTCGCCCGCACCTCGGAGATCCCCGCCGGCGGCAACAAGGTCGTCACGGTGGGCGGGCGCGAGATCGTCGTCTTCCACATCAACGGCGAGTTCTTCGCCCTGCTCAACCGCTGTCCGCACGAGGGCGCACCGCTGGCGAAGGCGGCCTGCGTGGCGCTGCTGCAGTCGGACGAGCCGGGGCACTACAAGCGCTCGCGCGTGGGCGAGCTGTTGCGCTGCGCCTGGCACGGCTGGGAGTTCGACGTGCGCACGGGCCAGTCGTATTTCGATCCGGAGCGTACGCGCGTCCGGGCCTATCCGGTTGCCGTCGAGCCCGGGGAGACGCTCGCCAAGGGGCCTTACGTGGCGGAGACGTTTCCGGTGAGCGTGGAAGAAAGCTACGTGCTCATAGAGGTCTAGGCGGCCTGCCGGCCGTTTCTGCTCGATTGCATGCCCGGCTGCGGACGGCATTGTAAATGCTCGGTTCTCTGCGTCTTGCCGGCGCATGCCGGCGGCATGGGAAGAAGGGCGGCTCCGTTCGGCGGGCCTTGCTCCGGCGGCCGAAACTCCGGCAGCAAATCGGATCCGATGGGGCGGCATCCGAGGACGGATTCTCCGTGTCCTTGCCATAACCTGCTGCGGGCGGCACTCTTGCCGGTGCGTGCACGCGTCGGCTGGCCCGTCTCGTTGCAGTCAATAACGATCAAAACCGTCGCACCCAGGGAGGAACGAATGAAAGTCTTGCAACTCGCCGGCATTGGCGCGACCGCATCCGCGCTCTGTCTGTGTGCGAACGTCGCCGGCGCTCAGCAGAGCGTCCGCACCGCCAGTTCCTGGCCGGGCGGCGTACACCTCGAGCATTTCGCGCAGGGGTTCTCCAAGCAGGCGGAGGGGCTAACCGGGGGCAAGGTCAAGTTCCAGATCTTCCCCGCCGGGACGATCGGCAGCCCGCTCAAGATCACGGAATCCGTGCAGAAGAAGGTTGCCCAGGCCGGCCATAGCTGGCCCGGCTACGACTGGGGCATCGACAAGACCGCGGCCCTGTTCGGCGGCTATGTCGGCTCGCCTCCCGCCGAGGCGCTGCTGCACTGGATCTATTCCGGCGGCGGCATCGATCTGTGGCGGCAGTGGCGCATGGAGAAGTTCGGCGTGGTGGCGCTTCCCTGCGGCTCCCACTCGGACGAGATACACATGCATTCCAGGAAGCCCGTCCGCACGCTGGAGGACCTGAAGGGCCTCAAGCTGCGCACCTCGGGCGCCTGGGCCGAGATCGCCAACAATCTTGGCGCGTCCACCGTCATCCTGCCCGGCGCCGAGGTCTATCCCGCGCTCGAGCGTGGTGTGGTCGACGCCATCGAGTGGGCTACGCCGGGCATCAACATCGGCCTCGGCTTCCACAAGGTCGCCAAGTACATCATCCTGCCGGGCGTGCATCAGCCGGGCGCGGTGCTCGAGTGCGTGTTCGACAAGGCGCTTTGGGATGGCTTCGATGCCAATACCCGCACCCAGATCGAGGCCGCCGCCAAGATGACCACTCTCGAGTCGTGGATGAACATCAACGTCATGGACGTCGATGCGCTCGAAAAGCTCAAGGCCGAGGGGGTCGAGATCATCCGCGTCGATCAGAACTACATCGACGGGGTCGCCAAGGCGACGATGGCCTGGGAAGACAAGTACGTCGCGGAAGAGGGCGGCTGGTTCAAGAGGGTGGTCGAGCACCAGCGCGCGTTCGTGGCGCGGTGGAAGCCGTCATCGCAGTATCGCTCGGAGTTCCGCTAGCCCGACGCATCGAATCCGGCCCCTCTTGCATCGAGAGGAGCCGGATTGCGAAGCCGGCCATCCGGCCTGACTTGCCCGTCCATCCTGATCGAGGACCTATCGGGGAGCTGCTGAGAGCATGCGTAGATTCGTTCGGATCGTCGACGGCATCAGCCGCATTCTGGGTGCGACCGCGGCCGCCCTCGTGATCGTGCTGGTGGTCCTGATGCTCTACGACGTGGTGCTGCGCTACGCATTCAACGCGCCGACGAGCTGGGGCAACGATCTCAACACCTTCCTGATGGGCGCCTCGTTCGTGCTGTCGATTGCCTATGCGTTGTCGACCGACAGCCACGTGCGCGTGGACCTCCTCTACAACGAGCGAACGCGGCCGCGCCTGGCCTATGTCGATCTGGTCGGGCTCGCCCTGATCGTGCTCCCCGCCGCAACGTTCATCTCCTGGGGTCTGCTGGGTCATCTCCAGGAGGGCATCCGCACCGGTGAGCGCACCGGCTCAGGTGGCTGGAATCCCGTGGTGTGGCCGTTTCGCGCCGTGATGCTGCTCGGCTTCGTGGTCTTCACGCTGCAGATCGTGGCCGAGATCCTCAAGCGAGCCGCAGCCATTGCAGGCCGGCCGCTCACGACCGCTGTGACGATGGACGAACATGGCGTCTGAGCACCTCTCGCCCACGGCAGCAGACGCAAGCCGCCCCGGCTGCCCCAGCCGCTTGCCGAAGCGCCAGCCGCCACCCATGCCCGGAAGGACCTCTTGATGTCGCCGCTTTGGATGTTCCCGGCGCTACTCCTCGCCATCCTGACGGGATTTCCCGTCGCGCTCACCATGCTGTCGCTGGCGGTGATCTTCGGTCTTCATTCGTTCGGTTTCGAGGGCTTGCTGCACCAGTGCATCCAGAAGATCGAGGAGACGGCCACCGCACAGGTGCTGGCCGCGGTGCCGTTGTTCATCTTCATGGGCGCCATGTTCGAGCAATCCGGCATTGCCAGCCGCCTGTTCGATGCCATCCAGATGTGGATCCGGCGCCTGCCGGGCGGGCTGGCGGTCGGCACAGTGCTGATGTGCGTGATCTTTGCGGCAACCAGCGGCGTGGTCGGCGCCACCGAGACGGTGGTCGGCCTGCTGGCGATCCCGCCGATGCTGCGCTACGGCTACAACAAGGGGCTCATTTCGGGCGTTATCTGCGCCGGCGGCGCGCTCGGAACGATCATTCCACCCTCGGTGCTTGCCGTGGTCATTGGCCCGACTGCGCAGGCCGACGTCGGCAAGGTGCTGATCGGCATGTTCATCCCCGGCCTCATGCTGGCGGGCTCCTACATCATCTACATCGTGATCCGCTGCGCCATCCGCCCGCAGGACGGCCCGCGCGTGCTGCTCGTGGGCGAGGAGCTGCCACTCAGCAAGAAGCTGGCGCTTACCGGCGCCGTGCTCGTGCCGCCGCTGGTCGTCATCGTCGCCGTGCTCGGCTCGATGATGGCCGGCATCGCCACCCCTACCGAGGCTTCGGCGACCGGCGCGCTCGGCACCGTGCTGCTGGCCGTCATCTATCGGCGCTTTTCCTGGCCGGTGCTGATCGATGCGACCATGCGCACCGTGCGCATCACCGCGATGATCCTGACCATCGTCGCCTGCGGCCAGATGTTTGCCGCCGTCTTCGTCGGCTCCGGGGGGCTGCTGATAGTGCAGGACCTGCTGACGGCGGGCGGAGTGGGCAAGTACACGCTGCTGCTTGCGGTCATGACCATCGTATTCATGGCGGGCTTCATGCTCGAGCCGCTGGTCATCATCCTGATGGTGGCGCCGATCGTCACCCCTCTCATCGTCAATGCCGGCTTCGACCGCGAGTGGTTCTGCGTGCTGTTCCTCGTCATGCTGCAGACGGGCTATCTGACGCCGCCCATGGCGCCCTCGATCTTCTACCTGCGCGGCATTGCGCCTCCGGAGATCAAGCTGCACCACATGTACACCGGCATCTGGCCGTTCATTGCCCTGCAACTCATCGTCGTGGGCCTGCTCGTCGTGAATCCCAAGTTCGTTACGTGGCTGCCCAGCACGCTGCTGACGGGCGTGCGGTAAGGCTCAGCCGCGAGCATGCCGGCTCACTGCTGCCACGGCAGAGGACCGAAAATCCGGGATGCGCGCTGCGCGCTATTTTTCCTCGGCGAGCTTCGCGAGTTCCGGCGTCACGGCGTCGA